>DAIOGD010000016.1:0-13724 GCA_036745395.1 Candidatus Nanopelagicaceae bacterium
GCGTGTCGGGCTCTTCCTCGTCTCCTTCTTCGTCTAAACGATTTGCCTTGTATCCTGGAAAAAGATCGGTTCGCCAAGTTGGTCGCCAATCACCTTCGATGCAAGCCACAAGACGATTCGGTCTATATTGCGAAATAAGCTTTGCGGTCATATCCAGATAACCGCGGATGGCATTGACCATCAATCCATCGGGACTTATTAATGTATCTGGCATTCCAAAGTAGGCGCGATACCAAAGTGAGGCACTATCAAGAAGCATTAGGCTCATTTAAATTACCCCCGCCGCATACGCAATTACTCCTCGATCAACTTTAGAAATTGCCTGATCCAAAGTGAGTTGTAAATTAGGTACTGCTATCCGTAGTTGTCGTAGTAGATCGATTATCTGTTTCATTTGTCGAACAAAATCCCCAACAGTTACTTCGGTTCCTTTTAAGATCGCTTCTAGACTATGCCCGCTTGCCCAGCGATATGCAATCCAGGCAAAACCTGAATCTGGTTCGCGAGTTGGATTCAGACCAAACTCCTCCTCCAGATCATGAATTTGAATCCAGCTCTTTGCCATAGCGAGAAAGGCACTTTCAACCTCCCCACGAGGAATCTTGGGTGACAAATCTTTTCTAGATTCGAAGACCAGTCCAGAAATCACCGAGACCAATTCAGCAGGTGCAAGTCGGTTAAAAACTCCCCCACGAATCATTTCTGCTATTAAAAGATCGGTTTCGCCGTAAATCTTGCCAAGAATTAATCCGATCTCGGAGATCTTCTCCCCTTCGATATAACCCATCTTCTCAAGAACGGCGCGGATCATGTCGAATTGACGGGCAATGACATTAGTACGGTTGGCGACCCTTGACTTCAATCCTTGGTTCTCTCGTCTCAGTCTGTCGGCCTTCTCAGAGATTCGAGCATGCACTTCACGATCAGTGCATTGATGACAAGGATGAGAACGCATGGTTTTCCGATACCCATCTAAGATTTCTTCATCAATCAATCTTGCCTTTTTGTTCTTAAAAGAGATTGATTTTTCAATCTCCTTTATTTCAAATCGAATCTGCGCATATTCCAGGAAGTCACCAAGATGGCAATCTATTTCAGAATTTAGTACTGAAATCGCTTCTTCATTTCGTAAAATCTGTCGGTTTAAGCCAACGACAGCCTTGTCTGCCTGGAATTGTGCAAAAGATGATTCAAGAGATTTTCTAGCTCGAGTGGCACCCATTTGAGAAATCAGATTGATCGTCATGTTGTATGTGGGTTTGAAAGAACTTTTCAACGGATAGGTACGTGTTGAAGCGAGACCCGCAGCACTGGCGGCATCAATATCCTTGTTCCAAAATATAACCGCATTACCTTCAATGTCGATGCCCCGTCGGCCCGCTCTTCCCGTTAATTGCGTGTACTCCCCCGGAGTGATTGAGACATGAGCGTCTCCGTTCCACTTGCTGAGCTTTTCGAGAATGACCGTACGTGCGGGCATATTGATTCCCAGCGCTAGGGTTTCGGTTGCAAAAACAACTTTCACTAGCCCTCTTTGAAAGAGTTCTTCCACGGTTTCCTTAAAAGCCGGTAGTAAACCAGCATGGTGGGAAGCAATTCCACGATCGAGAGCTTCAACCCACTCGTGAAAACCCAAAACGGCTAAATCTTCTTCCGGAAGGAAATCGGTCTTCTCTTTAATCACTTCGCGAATCAAAGATCGTTCTTCACCATTAGTTAAACGCAGGCTGGATTGTAAGCACTGCTTTACGGCCGCATCGCATGCTTTCCTAGAGAAAATGAAGGTAATGGCAGGTAGTAGTCCTTCGCGCTCCATCTTTTCAATCATTTCTGCGCGGCCAAGATACTTTACGGATGAGGATGCAAAACGCTCATTACGATTTGATTTCCCCGCAACCCTTACCTGTCGATAAGAATCCTTTTCCAACCGCAAGATTTCTGGATTGATCTTTCCATGGTCCGAAAAGAGATCAAGAAGTCGATTTCCAAAAAGCACATGTTGGTAGAGCGGAATGGGGCGAATTTCACTAACGATGACCTTTGTCTCACCTCGGACCGTGTTCAACCAGTCCCCGAATTCTTCTGCATTAGAAACCGTCGCCGACAGTGCGGCCATTTGGATACTTTCTGGGAGGTGAATCAAAATCTCTTCCCAAACTGCCCCGCGAAATTTGTCAGCTAGATAGTGAACTTCATCCATAACAACATAACGCAAATCACTCAGTGACTCTGAACCCGTATAAATCATGTTTCGCAAGACTTCAGTAGTCATCACAACGATCTGTGAATCTGGATTTATTGATGTATCGCCCGTTAATAGGCCGACGTTAGCTTCGCCAA
Source organism: Candidatus Nanopelagicaceae bacterium (assembly GCA_036745395.1). Lineage (GTDB taxonomy): Bacteria > Actinomycetota > Actinomycetes > Nanopelagicales > Nanopelagicaceae > AAA044-D11. The sequence continues at coordinate 2,341 of DAIOGD010000016.1, forward strand.
ATTTATCTACTAACTCTTGAAACTTTTGATTCGATAAAGCTTTAATTGGCGTCGTATAAAAACATTTTTTCTTTGCTTGGATTGCAAGATGGGCAGCGAATTCCCCCACAATTGTTTTGCCAGCTCCAGTTGGAGCCGCGACCAAAACCGATGAACCTTTTTCTAAGGCATGACATCCCTCAATTTGAAAGGCATCAAGATCGAAGGGAATATGAGAAATAAAGTCTTGAAAAATCGGATAACTATTCTTGGCCTTTGCCAGGGCGAAACGTTCAGCCGGGCTAATTGTCATGTTCGGACCAAATTCTTAGGGATGCAGGCTTACATTTGATCTCAATCGCCCCATTACAAATAAATTCCCCATCAGCGTAAACATCAGAATCAGAATCGATCTTTATAGATGACACTTTCACGAACTCAACTGCTGGGTGAGTAACGTGTCGACCTTTAAATACCTTGGGAAAAACTCTTAGTAATTCGACCTTGCTGACTGGATGCAAAATTAGAACATCTAACTGTCCATCATTTCTATCCGCATGTGGTGCGATCAACATTCCGCCACCATAAGAGCGCCCATTCGCAATCGCAATCAACATAGCGGACAACTGGCGAGTGCGACCTTCGTGCGTTATTGAATAACTAACAGGTTTAAATCGAAAGATTATCTGGATGGTGGCTATTACGTATTTAATTTTCCCAATCTTTAACCTATACCCGTTGGCTACTCGATTAACTTGTGAGTCAAAGCCAGTGCTTAATACTTGAACAAATGTCTCTGTCTTAGGAGAGATCTCCCCCACGTCAATCAGCTTAGTTTGACCTTTGGAAATGACATCAAGCAATTTTGATCCCTTTTTGAAGTTATTCCCATTTTCAGAGGCAAAGTCATTGCCCGTTCCAGCGGCAATCACACCTAAAGTTATGTTCGTTCCTTGGATAACTTGGATAACCTCGTGAACAAGTCCATCCCCACCACATGCGACTACGGTTTCAAAGTTTCTGTCTTTCATGGCCTCAATTAATTGACTTTCAACGATACGCGAACTTTGTGTCGTCAAAACGTCAACGATATGTCCATCTTGCCTTGCTAACTTAGAGAATTGAGCGGCTAATTTCGGAGCCTTCCCGCGACCCGAAACCGGATTAACAACTAATAAAATATTCATCACAAATTGGATGACTTGTTGGAATTATGAATCTCTTTAATTTTGCGGGAATCGAGAGCCATTGCAATTCCACCAGCTAGGAAATAAAGAATTATTAGAGGGATCGCAAGAAGTAGCATTGTTATGGGATCGCCTGTGGGAGTGAAGATAGCCGCGAAAACAAGGATTCCGAAAATTGCATATCTCCAGGGCTTGAAGATGCTTCTTCCCTTCAAAAGCCCAATCGCATTAAGTGAAACCAGAAAGACAGGAAGTTCGAAGGCAAAGCCAAAGACTAGAAGTAACTTCGTCACAAAACTCAGGTAATCATCTAACTTAACTAGGTTGGATACTGAACTAGGAGTAAAACCCAAGAGCGCCTTTATAGCTATCGGGAGGATCAGATAACCAACATAGATGCCGATCGCAAAGAAAGGAATGGCAAAAAAACCAAAGAGACGCGAACGAATCTTTTCCTTACGCGTTAAGGCAGGCGATACGTAGGCCCAAACTTGATAGATCCAGATTGGCGATGCAATGACTATTCCTAGGAGTATGGAAATTTTGAACTTAAGATCTATTGGCCCGAGGACGCCATTTATGTAAAGAATTCCACAACTCGAGGAGGATGACATTTGACTTTGGATCTGAGATTTCAAATCACATATCGGCGCAGTTAGATGACTTAAAGTCTGATCGTAGAAAAACCAACCAATGAAACTAAAAAAAGCGATACCCACAGCCGATTTGAAAACTCTTCTTCTAAGCTCTTGAAAATGTTCCACAAGAGGCATTGAGGCGCCAGCTTTCATCCCAATCAGGCTTTGTCAGACTTGCCTTGGTCTTCTTTCTTTGAATCGCCATCCTTCAATTCACTTTTGAAAATTTTGAGAGATTTTGCGAGGGAACGAGCCGAATCTGGAAGCTTCTTTGCACCAAAAAGCAAGATGAAAACTAGAGCCAAAACTATAAAGTGCCAACCTTCTAAGCCACGCAACATATTCTCTCCAAACCTATTTATCCCTATCGCGCGTTAGTTTATCGAATTTTTGACTTTAAGAGTTATATCTAGCAAGGACACCTTCAACTCGCTTTAGAAATTCGGATTTTAAGCCTTCTGGCTCGATTACGCGGACATTTGGCGCGAAACTGCGGACACGTCTAATCAACCAGTCCTGGTTCCAAAAGTCCATTTCTATCAAAGTGCCGTCATTTGATTCTGAAAGAATTTTCAACACAGATTTGTCATCTTCTATAAATTGAAAACCATCTGGCTTGACTAACAATCGAGCCTTGTGTGCAGTGATATTTTGCGCTTCCGGCGAAAGCTCCATTTCGACAGGCTTGACCAAAGTTTCCTCTATTAGCAAATTAGAGATGCGCGAGAATTTAAAACTTTTCAATTTTTTATCGAAATAATCAATCGCGGAAAGATAGCTTTCTTTTAACCCTATTTCAACACTAACTGGAAAAGCACTTCTATGGGCCGAGGTATCGGAGTGTGTACTCAGATAATCAAATGAAAGGGATTTTTCAGATTTAATTGCCTTCTCGATTAAATCTATGAATTCATGAGATTGCTTCAAATCGACCGCTTCAATCTGGATGTCCGGGGAAAATTCTTTGCTGATTTTCTCAATTAGCTTAAGAACTACACTTTGTTGAGCTGTGGGTAGACCACCCCTTAAGAATTCAAGGGATAAAAGCAGAATCGACAATTCTGATCTACTTAACTTTCTTGGTTTGTCGAACTTCTGTGGATTTGAAACACTCACGAAATCATCATCAAATGTTATATCGATTAAATCATCTGGTAGATACCCTGGCAAGCCGCAGACGAATAGCAAATTAAGATCCTCGTAAATCTCCTTCTCGGATAAAGAAAATCTCTGGCCGAGTTCGGATAAAGAAATCCCTTGGTTGGTTACAAGGAAGGGCACCATGTCTAGAAGTCTGGCCACTCTTGATGTGGATTGTTCAGCCACGCAACAACTCCAAGAGTTTTTTTGAAATTTCATCTCTCAAATCTGGTGGTGAAAGGATCTCAACGGAACTTCCGTGCCAGAGAATCGCTTTCAAGATTGCGCTTCTAGAGTTGAAGGTTATTTCGATTTCGTCTGATTTTTCATTTGAATTAACGATTATGCCCATTGATCTTATCAAGTTAGCTTCACCTTTATTGACTCGAATGAGAACCTTCTCCATTTCCACTTCATTAGGCAGGTGATCAATTACCTTAAAATCTCTTGGAACTTGAAATTGTGAATCTTCTTTCCCAATTTCAACCAATTTTTTTATGCGGTCCAATTTAAAAGTTCTAATCTCGGAGATATTTACATCTTGACCTATTAAGTACCAGGAGCCTTGCCATACAAAAAGGCGATATGGCTCGATAACTCTAATTTTGGGATCTTGACGATACTGGAATTTAAGGATTCGCGATTCAGTCAACGCATTCTGGATTGATTCAAAATACCTTGGCAACGAGCGTAATTGGAAATTTATCGGCTGCTGGACCTCGTGGTCAATTGGTATGCCCATGGAATGCATTTTCGTAATAAAGGATTGAACCTCACTATTTTTTCCCTCTGATCGCCACATTTCCGATGCCATTGCAATAAGAGCCAATTCCGATGGACTTAATTGCGGAAGATTTAGATAATAGTCAGACTCGCGAATTCGATATCCAGGTTCATCTTCAAATAATGGGTCTATCTCTCCAACTTCAATTTCGATCCCAAGATTTCGCAGGTCTGCTTTATCCCGCTCGAACATTCGATCCATACTCTCAAAGCTTCCGCTATAGCCTTCTACAACGCTAAAGATTTCCTGTTTTCTTAGATATCGCTTTGCCGAAAGTAAGGCCAGAGTTAAGTTAATTAGTCTCTCGGATTTGAGATCGGCCACTTCTTTACCTTAGAGCATGGATTTAGATTTACCCAGATATAGTTAGCATCTGGCCAGGAACTTTTCCCGCTTCGAGCGAAGGGTTATATCGATGTCTACGAATTCTAAATTTTCAGAAAAACGCAATTTATTCGCATTTCTCCTGCTAGCCCCTATTGTCTTAGCCTTAAGCGCCTGCACCACAAATGGTGGAATTTCTTCGAAGGGAACCTCGATGTCAGATAGCCAAGCCAACTCCGCGCCTCTTACGGTTTCAGCCAATGCTGGACATGAACCAACGATAAGCAAGCCATCTGGAAAGGCGCCAGAGAGTTTGGTTTCTCATGACGTCATAGTTGGTACCGGCAATACTGCGACGATCAATTCAACGCTCACAGTCCATTATGTTTTGATGTCTTGGTCTACCGGAAAAGTAATCCAAAGTTCTTGGACAAGCGGTAGTCCGGCCACATTTGCCCTCTCGCAAGTTATTCAAGGTTGGCAAAAAGGTATGCCTGGAATGCGTGAAGGTGGCCGACGACTACTCATTATTCCGCCATCTCTTGGCTATGGCGCAAGCGGAGCTGGCCCTATCGGAGCTAATGAAACTCTCGTTTTTGTTGTTGACTTAGTGAAGGTTGCTTAAGCTTCGCTTTCGTTTATGCCGTAGGCACCTTTACTAGGACGTCTACGTCTTGCTGGCGCGATTGTTCCTGGAGCTAATCTTCTTGCGAATATCAGGAACGCTGTATGTCCAATCATTCGATGTTGCGGTCTTACTGCAAGTCCTTCATGATGCCATCCCCTGAAAAGGGATTCCGAACTTTCCGGTTCGGTGAAATTCCCAGATTCCTTTATCTTTTCAGCGATGGCAGAAAGTTGAGTAGTTGTTGCTACATAACAGAGGAAGACTCCCCCAGGTTTCAAAACTTTCGAAGCCATTTCGACGCATTCCCACGGAGCAAGCATGTCCAAGACGACACGATCGTAATCCTGATCCGCAACCGAATCTTGAACTGCCCCTAGAGTTAATGACCAATTTGAAGGATGTTCTCCAAAGTAATTCTTAACATTCTTACGGGCGATATCGGCAAACTCTTCTCTCTTTTCAAATGAATCGACCCTGCCACTATCGCCAACTGCGCGAATTAGAGCGATAGCCAAAGCACCGGAACCAACACCAGCCTCTAATACTTTTACTCCAGGTTTGATGTCGGCGATTCCCAAAATAGCCGCGGAGTCTTTTGGATAAATAATCGTCGCACCGCGAGGCATGCTAAGGACATAGTCAGATAAGAGTGGCTTAAATGCTAAGAACTTCAATCCCCCGGTAGTTTCTACAACACTTCCTTCGGGCAATCCAATGAGTTCGTTATGAACTAACCAACCATTATGTGTGTGCCATTCTTGATTAGCTTGCAGCGTAATCGTGTGGATTTTTCCCTTGGCATCAGTCAGTTGGACACGATCACCAATTTGAAAAGTGGATGAATTCTCTTTAGTTGGCATTGAAGTATTTTGCTTCGGGATGATGAACAATGATCGCTGACGTTGATTGTTCTGGGTGAAGTTGGAACTCCTCAGACAAATTGACACCAATTCGCTCTGGGTTTAAAAGTTCACATAGCTGAATTTGCTGTTCGATATCTGGGCAGGCTGGGTAACCAAAGGAATATCGCGATCCGCGGTAACCCTGGTCAAGAATTTCCCCAAGGTCTTTGGAGTCATCTCCCGAAAATCCCATCTCTTCTCGGATGCGAGCATGCCAATGCTCGGCTAGGGCCTCAGTCAATTGAACCGATAAACCATGAAGCTCTAAATATTCTCGATATTTATCCGCCGCAAAGAGTTCCGCGGTCGCTTCACTAACTCGTTCACCCATAGTGACAACATGAAATGCAACGGTATCGATCTGGCCGGAATCCTTTGATTTGAAAAAGTCACTAAGACATAGCCTGCGATCTCGACTTTGCCTTGGGAAAGTAAACCTAACTCGCTCTTTTCCCTTCAATTCACCTTCGTGATGAAGAACAACCAGATCATTTCCTTCGCTATAGCAAGGGAAATAGCCGTAAACAACGGCGGCATTCAACCAAGAATTAGCCTGAACATCATTTAGTAGGGCTCGTAAACGTGGGCGACCTTCGTTTACAACCATATTTTCATACTCGCCGCGTTTTCCTTGAAGTCCCCATTGACCGACAAACAATGCACGCTCGTCAAGCATTTCAAGATACGAAGCGATAGGGATTCCTTTTACAATTTTCGAACCAAAGAAGGGTGGCTTGGGCAACGGGTTATCTAATGCAACATCCGAACGAGTTGTATCCAGATTCGGTTCCCTCTTCAGGCGTGTATTTGGCGTTCTGCGCTCACGGACTGGCGGCAATGTCGCTCCAGGCAGACCCTTCTTTACTGCCATCATCGAATCCATAAGCGAAAGTCCTTCGAAGGCATCTCGCGCATATCGAACGGTTCCGCTGAATATTGCCGATAAATCCTGTTCAACGAAAGTTCTGGTTAGTGCTGCTCCGCCAAGGATAATCGGCCACTTCTTGCTTAAATCCCGTGCCATTAACTCTTCTAAATTTTCCTTCATAATTACCGTGGATTTAACGAGCAGACCTGACATGCCAATTACGTCAACATCATTTTCCAAGGCGGCGTCGATTATCTGATTAACCGTTTGTTTTATACCGATATTTACCGTCGTATACCCGTTATTGGAAAGGATTATGTCAACCAGATTTTTTCCAATATCGTGCACATCGCCCTTAACCGTGGCCAAAAGAATTTTTCCCTTTCCGGCATCATCGCTCTTCTCCAAATGAGGTTCGAGGATTGCTACAGCCGTCTTCATTACTTCAGCAGATTGCAAAACAAAAGGCAATTGCATCTCACCTTTTCCAAAAAGCTCACCTACCACCTTCATTCCGGCCAAAAGGTGATCATTAATAATCGCAAGAGGTGCCATCCCAACAGACATGGCGGACATTAAGTCCTCTTCTAGTCCAACCTTCTCGCCGTCGATAATTCTTCGCTGCAAGCGCTCGTCAATAGGCAGCGCTGCCAATTCGGCGGCTCTAGAAACCTTTGTGCTGACATTTTCAACGCCATCAAAAAATTGCAGGAAGGCCTGCAATGGATCGTAAGTGCACTCCCCGGTTGCATCAAACACTCTACGGTCATAAATCAAATCCAGTGCTATCTCTTTTGCTTTCTCATCGATTCGAGCCATCGGGGTAATTTTTGATGGGTGAACGATTGCAGAATCTAAACCAGCGGTAACAGCCTCGGCTAAGAAAACCGAATTTAGAACGATTCGAGCTGCCGGGTTTAACCCGAATGAAACGTTGCTTACCCCAAGGGTTGTCTGCACTCCGGGATAAAGTTCCTTCAGTTTCCTAATTGCTTCTAATGTGTGAATGCCATCTTTTCGCGTCTCTTCTTGTCCAGTTGCAATTGGAAAAGTTAGGGTATCGATCAAAATATCCCCGACTTCCATATTCCATTTATTAGTCAAATCCTCGATTAGACGAGTGGCAACCTTAAGTTTCCATTCCGTTGTTCTTGCTTGACCCTCTTCATCAATTGTTAATGCAACTACAGCAGCACCATGCTCCTTTACTAATGGCATTATTTTTGCAAATCGGGATGAAGGCCCATCGCCATCTTCAAAATTAACAGAATTGATTACGCTACGCCCGCCCAAATGTTCCAACCCTGCCTTCAAGACTGCTGGTTCGGTCGAATCCAAAACGATAGGAAGGGTTGATGATGTGGCAAAACGTGAAGCAAGTTCTTTCATATCGCGAACACCATCACGACCGACATAATCTACGGATAGATCGAGCATATGTGCGCCATCGCGAATTTGATCGCGCGCGATCTCTACACAACTTTGCCAATCGTCAGCCAATAGAGCTTCTCGGAAAGCCTTAGATCCATTTGCGTTGGTTCTCTCACCAATCGCTAAATATGTTAAATCTTGTCTGAAAGGAACGAATTGATAGAGCGAAGAAGCACCGATTTCTGGTTCAACTTTTCTGCTGACCGCTGACGTCATTGACAATTTATCTACAACTGCGCGTAAGTGATCTGGCGTCGTACCGCAACACCCACCAATTAAATTCAGACCATATTGCTTAACAAAATCCGCTAAGTGATGAGCTAGATCGTTTGGTGAGAGTGGGTATGAAGCACCACCATCGCTAAGTACTGGTAATCCTGCATTAGGCATCACAGATAAGCCAACTTCGCTGTGCTTACTCAGAACTCTTAGGTGCTCACTCATCTCGGCTGGTCCAGTTGCGCAATTAAGGCCGATCAGGTCAATTTCGAGCGGTGCCAATGCATTTAGCGCAGCGCCAATTTCTGAACCCATAAGCATGGTTCCCGTCGTCTCAACGGTTACCTGTGCGATTAGAACAACATCTCGCTCGGATTTATCAATCGCCATTCGAGCGCCGTTAATGGCCGATTTTGCTTGTAGTAAATCTTGAGTTGTTTCTATGAGTAACGCATCTACGCCAGAATCTAGAAGACCACATGAGGCGGTGAAATATGCGGTTCGAAGCGATTCATAATCTGTGTGTCCAAGCGTGGGGAGCTTGGTTCCTGGTCCAAGCGAACCCAAAACCCAGCGCGGCCTATCAGGTGTAGAAAATTCATTTGCAACTTCTCTGGCAACTAGTCCACCAGCATGGGCCAATTCATAAATGCGATCTTCTATTCCATATTCAGCAAGGTTCGCCCAATTAGCCCCGAAGGTATTTGTTTCAATTGCATCAACACCAACCTGGAAATATTTTCGATGAACTTCCTTCACGACATCAGGCCTGGTCACATTTAATATTTCATTGCAGCCTTCGTGTCCCTCGAAATCATCTAGCGAAGGGTTTGCTGCTTGGAGCATGGTTCCCATAGCTCCGTCTGCGATGACGACCCGTTCGCGAAGCGCTTTGCGCAACGACGATTCAGTTAGGCAAGTCTTCATTTGGAGAAGGCTACCTTAATGTCGGACTGCGGGTCGGCCGACAATTTAATTGAAAAGTTGCCTTACTAAAGGGCCAGACCGAGTAATCCATCCAGGAAGCGCGATATCTCTCCTGGATTTACCACCTCAAATTGATTATCAGGAGTTTGATTCTGTAAATTGATCGAAGCCCAAGCGTCTAGGGATTCGAGCACTTTGACCGTATCCAAATCTACCGAAAGCATGGAAGCCAGATCGTGAAGAAAATTTTGCGGCGCTAAAACTTCATTACGAGAAAGAGTCTGTCTCAAACGCGACACTCTTTCTTCTGATTGGTTAATTAATGATGCAGTCCACATTCGATCTTCTGAATAATGAGAGTTTAAAAGAGCGTATCTAATTACCATTGGGTCGATACCCTCTTGAAGTAATTTCGAAACAAAGACCAGGTTTCCCTTTGACTTGCTCATCTTCTCGCCATCAAGTCCCACCATGCCGGTATGGACGTAAGCGGCTGCAAACTCAATTCCGGTAAGGGCTTTAGCTAGGACACCACTCATGAAGTGATGAGGGAAGATTAAATCAGAACCACCACCTTGAAGTTCGATACAAGTAGTTCTTGCGGAATTGTCCTTGCCAACGAAAAGATTTTCCAAAGCAATAACCGAGCACTCAAGATGCCAACCAGGCCTACCTGCGCCGAGTTCAAATTCCCATTTAGGCTCTCCTGGTCGATGAGCTAACCAAAGAAGCGGATCGAGTGGATGACGTTTGCCTTCTCTCGATGGGTCTCCCCCACGTTCGCCGAAAATTCGAAGCGCCTCTTCAAGTTGAAGCGGAAGCGAGCCTAAGTGATCTTCTATCTTGAAATAGATATCCCCATCTAAAACATAGGCCAAGCCACTTGAGTGAAGTTTGCTTATGGCGCTCTTAATTAACTCCATCGCCTCTGTAACAGATACTAAGTTCTTCGGAGGAAGGATACGAAGGGCTTGCATGTCTTCAGTGAAGAGTGAAATTTGGTCATTCGCTAAATTTTCCCAATTCTGAGAATCTCTTATCGCTCTTTCAAGTAATGGGTCGTCAACATCTGTAACATTTTCAACAAAATTTACCGTCGAATCCATATAACGTTGATAGCGGTTAATTAGATCAAAAGTTAAGTAGGTAGCCGCATGGCCCAAATGGGTGGCGTCGTAAGGAGTGATTCCACAAACATATGCGCGCCAGTCTTTCGAAGCACCTGGTAGTTCCCCTGAAGTACATTTGAGTTTGAGTCTTGGAAATGTGACTGAAACTTTTGGAAGGTCGATCCTTGGCCAGGTTTTCACAAAGGGAATCTTATTTGAAGATCTCTCAAAACGGTGGATAAGGGATTGCTGGCCACTCGTCACTTGGCATCGGGAAGCTCTTTGTCTCAAGAAGTATGTCAAGGCGGGCCGACAACGCCTCGATCTCTTCGAAACTTATAAGATTTGAAAGATCGAAACTAGCAAGATTCGACTTAACATTCTTGAGAAGAATCGTGTGGTCATCGGAGATCTCTTCGCCCGCCCATTGCCATATGACCGTTCTAAGTTTGTAATCAACGTGAAAACTTACGCCATGGTCACACCCATAAATTTTCTCGGGCGAAATTGGCAGAATATGTCCAAATTTCCTATCTGTGTTGTTGATTACAGCATCAAAAATTGCCATCTTCGCTATTTCGGAATTTTGACTCATGGAAAGTTGTACTACATCAATCTCTTCATCCACTTCAATCCAACGTTGAACAGCGCCCATGCCGAACGGTCCTTCCCTTAGTACGGTTTCCGGGACCAGATGGAAACCACCTATTCGGCTTATTTCATACGCCGCAACTTCTCGACTTGCAAGATTTCCCGATGGAAAATCCCAAAGAGGACGTTCGCCAGCAATTGGTTTGTAGATGACTTTCGTCTTGCCATCCAATTTGCATAAAAGCGAGGCATTGCTTGCGTCTACCAAACGACCGATAACTTCGAGTTCGCCGGTTTTAAGGTTATCTACGGTAGCCATTAGCTCTCGGACATAAGTGGCCATTTGGGTCAACGGGCAAGGCGCAAAATGGACAAGCCGCACGACCAGCTTCGACTAATTTGGTTGCAAAAGTAACAAAAGATTTGGCTTGATAAATTCGAATTGAAAACTTGAGGAGATCGGGTACTTCGGTATCTATGTCTACTAGATCATCCTCTCCGATAATCTCTTCAACTTCATAGTCACTCAAAGCTTGTATTTCAATTGAAATTCTATTTGAATCAGAATCCCAACTTATTCCCATAATTCCTGCTCTGAAATCTTCGTCAAGCGGGAATTGAAGTGGTTCCAAATGAGTAAGAGGAGCAATATTTAAC
>DAIOGD010000017.1:0-13650 GCA_036745395.1 Candidatus Nanopelagicaceae bacterium
GCTGTAGAAAGCGATGTAACTATCGTTCCAGCAGCAGAAGAAACACCAGAAGCTTAAGCTCGCTAGCGCTTTATTAAAGTGCAACTCCCAAAGAAGGGCTCGCTACTTCGCGAAGTCCCGATAATTATCGTAGCCGCGCTCGTGGTCTCGGTAATTGTTAAGACCTTCTTTATTCACTTCTTCTTTATCCCATCGGGTTCGATGGAAAATACTTTGCTGGTCGGTGACCGCATTGCGGTAAATAAATTTGCCTCCTATTTCAGCGACATTAAGCGCGGGGAAGTTGTTGTATTCCGCGATCCAAATAATTGGTTAGGCGCGGCGCCAGTTAGTACTGGTCCAAAAGTCATTGAAGTAATCAAGACCGGTTTGGTAGATGTAGGCGTACTTCCAGATCCAGCTAAGCAATATTTAATCAAGCGCGTTATTGGCGTTGGTGGCGATCATGTTGTGTGTTGTGACGCGCAAGGATTTTTGAAGGTCAATGGCAAATCAATTGTCGAACCTTATATATTTCCAGGAAATAAACCGAGCGATAGCAATTTTGATGTGACAGTTCCAAAAGGTTACATCTGGGTAATGGGAGATCATCGCGGGGCTAGTGCGGATTCAAGATTCCATACTTCAGATTCCCATAAGGGAATGGTTCCACTTGGCGATGTTGTAGGCCGAGCAGAATTTGTTGTTTGGCCATTTAGTCATGTTAAGTTTTTGAGTGTTGGCCATGATTTATCTAGGGTGCCAGTAAAAGTTTTAAAGTAAAGTTTTTAAATGATTGAGGAAACACTCCTAAAATCTGGAATCCAAAAGATTGCTGGAGTCGATGAAGCGGGACGTGGGCCTTGCGCCGGACCACTTGTGGTTGCTTCTGTAATATTAAAAGACCCTTACGCAAAAGAGCTATCCCGGGTAAAGGATTCAAAAGAGCTAACCGAGAAACTTCGCGAGGAACTCTATGACGTGGTTATCGACCAATCCCTTGCCTATTCCATAATTGAAATAACGGTGGAAGAAATTGATTCATTCGGCCTTCATAAATCGAACTTAGAAGGCATGCGTCGGGCAATTAGTTCGTTGAAAATTTCACCTGAGTACATATTGACCGACGGGTATGCGATAGAAGGGCTTGCTACTCCGAATTTGGCGGTTTGGAAGGGCGACCAGGTTGCCGTTTCTATAAGCGCCGCATCGATATTGGCTAAGGTTTATCGCGATCGAATCATGGTCAAATTAGATGAGCAATACCCGGGATATGGCCTAGCAAAACATAAGGGCTATATAACCGCCGCTCACACCAAGGCGCTAAATGAAAAAGGCGTGAGTGAGATCCATCGGAAGTCATTCGCAAATATTCAAGCGCTACTGAATTCATAAATATAAACAGGTCTTGGTTTTGCACACAGAACTTTGATTTTTCTTTAGCACTATAGAAAATCCAATACCTTCCCTTCCTTATGGGAAATAAACAGCTACTTGGAGCACAAGGCGAGGAATATGTTGCGCGACATTTAATCTCTCGAAATTACCAAATTCTTGATCGAAATTGGCGAATCAAAGGCGGCGAGATCGATTTGGTTGCGATCTCAGAGTTTGGTGTTATCGCTTTTGTCGAAGTTAAGACTCGGACTTCGACTTCCTTCGGTCATCCGCTCGAGGCGATTACTCGAGATAAGGCTTACCGGCTCCAACGGTTGGCACTCGCTTGGCTCACAGTTAATCATCGTTGGGGAATCGAATATCGAATTGATTGCGCGGCGGTTTTGCTTCGAGATGGAATCTTCTTCGAACTCGATTACCGCCAGGCGGTTTTGTAATGGGACTTGCGATTGCTAAATCGGTTTCACTCTCGGGACTTGTCGGGAATTTAATTGAAGTCGAAGTGGATATTGCCGAAGGTCTGCCCGGATTAATTCTCTTGGGTTTGCCGGATGCGGCCTTAGCCGAATCCCGAGATCGAGTAAGAGCTGCGATTGTTAATTCTGGGGAGAGTTGGCCCAATAGAAAAGTAACGATCTCACTTTCCCCAGCATGGTTACCGAAAAGTGGTTCAAATTTTGATCTACCAATCGCACTTGCCTTGATTGCTGCCCAAAATCTACTTCCAGAAAATTGTCTTGAAGGAATTGTCTGCCTTGGCGAGCTTTCATTAGATGGACAACTTAAACCAATTCGCGGTGTCTTACCCTCGGTTTTGGCGGCACGAAAGAATGGAATCAAGCAAGTCTTGGTTCCGATGAACAATTACTTCGAGGCATCTTGTATCTCCGGGATAGAAGTTATTGGCGTGCAAACTCTTAGCTCCGCTACCGAATTTTTTCGAACCGGTCTAATTCCGGAAGTTGCGCCAATCATTGGGAGTGATGAATTATTTGATTCATCTCTTGACCTAATGGATGTCGCAGGTCAAGTAAGACCCAGAAGGGCGCTAGAGATTGCAGCAATTGGCGGACACCATCTACTTTTTATAGGACCACCTGGAACCGGAAAGACGATGCTTGCCGAACGCATCCCATCAATCATGCCTCCGCTTTCAAATGATGACTCGCTGGAAGTCACGGCAATACATTCGATCGCCGGCAATTTAAAAGAACGAGGATTGTTATCAACACTTCCGCCATTTGTTTCACCGCATCACACAACAACGGCGCCGGCCATGGTCGGTGGTGGTTCGCACTTCATAAAACCTGGTGCAACTTCACTAGCTCATCATGGCGTCCTATTTATCGATGAAGCACCAGAGTGCGCTAGAGGAGTCTTGGATTCTTTGCGCCAACCTCTTGAATCCGGATCGGTAACCATTTCGCGCTCATCAGGCTCGACGACCTATCCAGCAAAATTTATTCTGGTTCTAGCGGCCAACCCCTGCCCATGCGGTCGATACAGCGGACGCGGTCGTGGCTGTTCGTGTTCGCAATTATCTATAAGAAGATATCTACAAAAACTTTCTGGCCCGTTATTAGATCGCATCGATATCAGAGTCTTTGTCGAGCCTCCTTCGCGAATAGAAATGGCAAGTGAAGAGTTAGGTGAAAGTAGTGCGACCGTTCGAGAACGAGTTATGAGAGCACGCCAAATCGCGAGCGATCGCTTTAAAGATTTTGATTGGAAATTAAATTCCCAAATTCCACCTGCCCAACTTCGAAAACGTTTTGCCGCAAGTAGAGAAGGAATGCAATTCCTAAATGGCGAGCTTGATAAAGAGCGAATAAGTGCCCGTGGCTTTCATAAAGTATTACGACTTGCATGGAGTTTGGCTGATTCGGCGGGAAATTCGATCCCGAATAAGGATGATGTAGTTAGCGCCTATGAATTTCGCGAAGGTACGGAGATCTTCAATTGAATTCCGAACTTCTTGCAATCGGTGAGTTATTTGCCGCAATTGAAGGCGGCTCAGAATTTTGGAGTAATGAAGTCATTGCAAAAGGCGCTGAAGTTGTACGGGACGATTTACTTGCGGATCGATATTCCCCAAATAAGAATTCGGCCGCAAAGATTGCCGATCGGCTTCGAACTTTAAAAGGGGCGGAGGTTTTGGAAGAAATAGACCGGTCTGGCGGAATCTTCATCACTCGCCTAGATGAAGATTGGCCAGAAGCTATCGATGACTTGGCTGCGCCACCGATCGCGCTAACCATAAAAGGTGATCGTGGCGGTCTTTTGCGAATGAAAAACTCAGTAGCAATTGTTGGAACCAGAAATCCAACTTCGTATGGTGCCCGAGTGGCTGGAGATTTTGGCGCCGGATTGGCAGATCGGGATTGGTCTGTAATAAGCGGAGGCGCCATCGGAATCGATTCGTACGCGCATAAAGGCGCATTGATTGCCGAAGGTTTTACTGTCGCTGTTCTTGGCGGTGGAATAAGTAAGAGCTATCCAAGTACCAACCAAGCGATGTTCGAGGAGATTGTGGAGACTGGATTATTAATTTCAGAGGTGATGCCGCAAGTTCCCGCGCTGCCGCATCGCTTCTTAATTCGAAATAGATTGATCGCCGCGCTCTCAAAAGCCACCGTTGTTGTTGAGGCAGCATTTCGAAGTGGCTCGCTTAGAACGGCCCGGGATGCTGCGGAAATATTTAGACCAGTCATGGCTGTTCCGGGTCCAATTAGCGCTCCCACAAGTGAAGGATGTCATCGCCTAATTTCTGAAAGGTGCGCAGAATTAGTTGCTTCAATCTCCGATGTCATGGAATTGGTATTGCCAGTGGGGGATAAGTGAGAGAATTGGGTAATGAATTCGGATATCGCAAATGAAAAGTCAGCACATAAGGCTGGTTTTGTTGCGATTATTGGAAGACCAAACGTTGGCAAATCAACTTTAGTAAATGCGCTAATTGGTAAGAAGATCGTAATAACCTCAAAGCACCCAAACACAACAAGAAATCCGATTAGAGGAATTATCTCTCGTCCAGAATTCCAAATGATTGTTGTTGATACACCTGGAATTCACAAGCCAAAGACGCTACTTGGCGATCGATTAAACGCGATGGTCAGCGAGAACCTTGAATCTACAGATGCGGTTTTGATTTGCTTGCCCGCTGATGAAGCGATCGGCCAAGGTGATGAATTCATCGCACGACAAGTTTCAAATCAGCGTCAAGTCTTCATTGCGGTAACTAAGACCGACCGGGTTAAAAAGGAAGACTTGATGAGTAAGTTAATTGAGGTCGGTGAGTTTTCCGCCCGCACCGGACTCAAGGTCGCCGAGATTGTTCCGATCTCCGCAAAAGAATCTGACCAAACTGAATTGCTCTTGGAATTACTTTCCAAAAAACTTCCAGAATCGCCTTCGCTATATCCCGAGGATATGGATACCGACCAAGCGGCGGAACTAACTATCTGCGAATTCATTCGCGAAGCCGCAATTGAAGATCTATACGAGGAAGTTCCACATTCTGTTGTAGTTACGATCGATGAAATGTCTAAGCGCGAAGGAAAAGATTTTTACGATATCCATGTAACGTTGCATGTCGAGCGAGATAGCCAGAAATCAATCATCATTGGCCCACAAGGCTCCAGACTTAAGGCAATTGGAATTCGAGCTAGAGGATCAGTAGAAACTTTTCTTGGCGCAAAGTGCTTCCTTGGAATCCATGTAAAGGTAAGCAAAGAATGGCAACGAGATGCCAGGGCGCTTACTAAGTTGGGCTTTACTGAGAAATAACTTTATTTTTTCGGCTTGCAAAATATGAGCCGATTAGGACAAGTGGCAGTCCAACAGCTATTCCAAGTGTTAGCGGTTCTTTCAAGAATAAAATTCCAAGCAGAACTGCAAAGGCGGTATTAAAGTAAGTGACCAGGGAACCTCTTGCGGGTCCGATCTCTTTAAGAAGGATAAAGAAGAGAATGAAGGCAAGCGCTGTTGGTAGCGTCCCAAGTCCAACAACAGAGAGAATTACTCGGCCCGAAGGAATGTGCTTCGGGAATTGCATAATTGTTAATGGCAGATAGATCAGAGCCGTTATTAACATCGCAAAACCATTGATTGCAATTCCATCAACATGAGGAATCTTGGCATTGACCATAGTTACTGCCCAGGCATAACCCATGGCAGCAATTAATAACATCGCGATTGCAAGGAAACTTTGATTTCCGGAAAAACTTTCAATTCCAACAACTAGGACGATTCCAAGGAATCCGATTAAAAGACCGAGAAGACGCTTGTGATGCCAGACCGATTTATCTCCGCGAAGCGATGCCAAAATAGTTGACCAGATAGGCACGGTAGCGATCAAAAGTCCGGCCAAACCTGAAGTGACCTTCTTTTCAGCAGTTGTAATCAAGATCCACGGTAGAACCATCTCGCCAATTGCATATGGAAATACATATTTCCAGTTGATGACTGCTGATTTAAAAGATTTTCGGTGGAGGGAGATTGGTATGAGAATTGCGCATCCAATGGCGACCCGGGAAAAAACTATGACTGAGGGAGTTAGTTCTTCAACCGCAACCTTCAGCATCAGATATGGGATGCCCCAGATTAGACCGACTGTGAAAAATAGAATCCAACCTTTGCGCGACATCAGATTAGGTTAGCGCATCAAGAGTGCGTTTATCTCATCGCAAAGATTTTGTTGTAGTTCAATGGCCTGATCGGTGATTCCAGCCATGGAGAAGATGCCATGAATAGCACCTTCATATTCGCGGTAAATAGTTTGTACGCCCGTTTTACGAAGTAGCTCGGCATAGATATAACCATCATCCAATAACGGGTCATATTCGCAAGTGGTAACAATTGCTGGAGCTAAACCCGAAAAATCTTTGGCGGAAAATGGAACGGCATATGGATTTTTTGTATCAGATTTCTTCTGCAAATATTGATCCCAGAACCATTTCATGCCTTTTGTTGTTAACCCGTAACCGGTCCCATTTGTGCGAGCAGATTCATAGTTCATCTCATTGTCATTGCATGGATAAATCAATGCTTGAAAGGCCAGCTTCACATCCCCGGTATCGCGAGCCTTAAGTGCAACCGCTGCTGCCAAATTCGCACCCGCGCTATCGCCACCAACGCCGATTTGATTAATGTCGATTCCAAGTTTTTCAGAATTTTTTGCCACCCAAAGCAATGTGGCATAACAATCATCAAAGGGGACTGGGAAGGGAAGTTCTGGAGCTTTTTGATAATTAACTGCAATAACTACAAATTGGCCTTTATTCGCCATTGATCTCATGGCTTGTTCGTAAATGTCCAAATTATTTAAAACCCAGCCACCACCATGAAAAAATACAAGAACAGGTTGTGGCGCATGCCAATGTGAGCGATAAATTCGCAGCGGTAGGTCGGAAGTTGGTCCTGGAATATATCGATGTTCTACTTCGTAAATCTCTTCAGGAGTTCCAGATTGTGCAGCACGATTTTCTAAATTGCGTCTAATGATTTCAACTGGCGCTTCCCAGACTTCGGGCAATCCACTCCCTGCTCTCGCTTCAAGATAAGTAACTAATTCTGGACGAAGCGGCATTCTTACCAACCTATGGTTTCATCGCGAAGTTTTCGATAACTTGTTAATACTTCCGGAGTAGGTGTTGCAGAAATATTTTCAACTTCACCCATCTTCCAATTTGGGAGTGAGCCAGATGCGATCCAGGCTGCTTGTTTTGCAGCTCCGTTCGCTACATATTCACCCGGTTCGGGAATCAAGACCGGTCTAGCGAATAGAGAAGAGGCAATTGTTCCGACCGCTTTGTTCTTGGCCGCGCCACCGATGAGAAGAACACGCTTTACCTCAACGCCAAGTTTCTCAAGTGAGTTAACGGCATCGGCTAGACCACAAAGCATTCCTTCAATGTAGGCACGAGCAAAGTCTGAAGGGTTTGAATTCGCAAGGTTTAATCCAGTTAAAACTCCAGTTGCATCCGGACGGTTTGGAGTTCGTTCGCCTTCAAAGTATGGAAGTAAGTTAAGTCCATTTGCACCGGCTGTTGATTTAAGAGCAAGTGAACCTAATTCGTCATGTGAGACTCCGAGGAGCTCTGTTGCGGCATCCAAAATCCGCGCTGCATTTAAAGTACAGACGAGGGGCAAGAAATTTCCGGTCGAATCGGCAAAGCCAGCCACTTCACCACTCTTGTCGAAGGTTGGAGTTTTAGAAACGGCAAATGCGGTCCCGCTAGTGCCAAGTGAAACGACTACATCGCCGGCCTCGGCACCAACGCCGAGCGCCGCCGCCGCGTTATCTCCGGTACCTGCTGCAATTGGAATCTCAGAAGGAGTGCGAGCGGCAACTTCGCCTGGCTTAATAACCTTTGGGAAAATAATTTTTTGATCGCTGCGAAGTGCCATTGCAAAAATATCTTCGCGGTATTTATCCGTTGTCGCATCAAAGTAACCAGTTCCGCTGGCATCGCCCCGGTCAGTAGTTAGGTCGGAAATGTTTTTGCTTCCTGATAATTTCCAAGTTAGCCAATCATGCGGAAGCGCGACTGCAGCAACTCGTTTGGCATTTTCAGGTTCATGATCTGCCATCCAGCGCACTTTGCTTGCAGTGAATGAAGCGACAAGGACAGATCCCACTGCACGTGAAATCGCTTCATCGCCACCAACTTCTCGATTTAAATCACTCGCCTCTTTAGCTGAGCGAGTGTCATTCCATAAGAGTGCTGGTCGAATAACTTCACCGGCGGCATCGAGCGCCACCATTCCATGTTGTTGCGCGCATATTGAGATTGCAGAAACATCATCAATTCCACCTGCGCTCTTTATCGCAGATTGAAGTGCATCCCACCAAGCCTGCGGATCGACTTCGCTGCCGTCGGGATGGGAAGCTCTGCCTTCGCGAACTAACTCGCCGGTAACTAAATTTCTGATGACAACTTTTACGGACTGGGTCGAAGAATCAATGCCAGCAACCAGTTTCTGCGCCAGATCCATTCGCTCTCCTTAAATTCCGGGACCTTCCAACCTATTTGATCGAGAGTCCGCCACCACTGCCTTGAGGGTAGACTTATCCGGTCATCGTTGACCACATTTCACGATAGTTCTTCTAATCACTGGAGTAAAGATGCGTATTGGTGTACTTACTGGCGGCGGAGATTGCCCTGGTCTTAACGCGGTTATCCGCGCAGTTGTTCGTAAAGGCGTAAAAGAATACGGCTATGAATTTGTAGGTTTCCGTGATGGCTGGAAGGGTCCACTAGAAGGACTAACCATGCCGCTAGATATTGCAACAACCCGTGGAATTCTGCCTCGTGGCGGAACAATCCTTGGCTCATCGCGCACCAACCCATTCAAGATTGAAAATGGCGTTGAGCGCATCAAAGAGAACTTAGCAAAAATGAATATTGATGCACTTGTCGCAATCGGCGGCGAAGACACCCTTGGCGTTGCAACCAAGCTTGATTCCCTTGGCGTAAAAGTTGTCGGCGTTCCAAAGACTATTGATAATGATTTGAACAATACCGATTACACCTTCGGATTTGATACCTCGGTAAATATCGCAGTCGATGCGATTGATCGTCTTCACACAACAGCGGAATCTCACCACCGCGCGCTAATCGTTGAAGTTATGGGTCGCCACGCAGGTTGGATCGCACTACACGCTGGTCTTGCCGGCGGCGCCGCATGCATCCTCATTCCAGAAGTTAAATTCTCGGTAGATAAGGTTTGCGAATGGGTTAACTCTCGCTTCCAGTCTTCTTATGCACCAATCATTGTTATCGCTGAAGGTGCTATCCCACAAGATGGCGATATGGTCACAAAGGATCAGACTCTTGATTCCTTTGGCCACGTAAAGCTTTCAGGTATCGGCGAATGGCTAGCCGGACAAATTGAAGAGAAAACCGGCAAGGAAGCTCGTACCTCAGTTCTTGGTCACATTCAACGTGGTGGCTCACCGACAGCTTTTGACCGTGTGCTTGCAACTCGTTTCGGACTCCATGCCATTACCGCAATTCATGATGGCGATTTCGGAAAGATGGTTGCACTCCATGGAACGAAGATTGAACGTGTTCCGCTGGCATCAGCAACAACCCAACTTAAGTTAGTTGACCCTGCGCTCTACGCCGAAGCAGAAGTCTTCTTCGGTTAATTATCTGCGCGATTTAAACGCCGCACTTTAGGATTAAGGATATGAACTTGGATTCAGTATTCACGCCCGGCCTTGTAGCTGCTCAGCAACCACAATGGCCTGGCGGTCCTGAAGGCGCACCGATTAAAGCTGCGGTCGCAACGCTCTCTAAATTGCCACCGTTAGTTTTCGCCGGTGAATGCGATAACTTAAAGGCACGCATTGCCGAAGCCCAAGAAGGTAAAGCATTTTGGTTGCAAGGCGGAGATTGCGCGGAAACTTTTGTTGGCGCAACAGCTGACTCAATTCGGGATCGAATTAAAACAATTCTCCAGATGGCAGCAGTACTTCAATATTTCGCCTCCTTGCCAGTAATCAAGGTTGGTCGAATGGCGGGACAATTTGCCAAGCCTCGAAGCAAAGATGATGAAACTCGGGGAGATGTAACGCTTCCGGCTTATCGCGGGGATGCGGTAAATGATCTTGAATTCACACTTGAAGCTAGAACCCCGAACCCAGAGCGATTAGTTCAGGTTTACAACACATCTTCAGCAACTTTGAACCTTGTTCGCGCCTTCACTCAAGGCGGTTTTGCAGATTTAAGACAAGTGCATGCTTGGAACCAAGGCTTTGCTAAGGATCCAAGATTCTCAGCGCAATACGAACAGATGGCGACAGAGCTTGGTCGCGCTTTAGATTTCATGGCATCGGCCGGAGTAGATCCAGAAGCATTTAAGACCGTAGATTTTTATTCTTCACATGAAGCACTTATTCTTGAATACGAGAAAGCGCTTACACGAATCGATTCCAGAACTGGCTTACCCTACGACGTATCTGGTCACTTCGTCTGGGTTGGCGAACGTACCCGTCAATTAGATGGCGCGCATATGGATTTTGCCTCAAAGATTCAAAACCCAATCGGCATCAAACTTGGACCTAAGACAACTGTTGAAGATGCAATGGCATTGATTAATAAATTAAATCCAAAGAATGAACCTGGTCGCTTAACTTTAATTACTCGTATGGGCGCGGGCTTAATCCGTGAAAAACTGCCACCACTAGTCAAAGCAATTACTGAATCTGGGGCAAAAGTACTTTGGGTCTGCGATCCAATGCACGGCAATACCTACGAAGCGCCTTCCGGATACAAGACTCGTAAGTTTGATGATGTTATGGATGAAGTGCGCGGATTCTTTGAAGTGCATAAGGCACTTGGAACACATCCAGGCGGAATTCATATCGAATTAACTGGCGACGATGTAACCGAATGCGTTGGCGGCGGGGATGCCATTTCGGAAGAAGATTTAGCCACCCGCTATGAGACCGCTTGCGACCCAAGACTCAATCACACCCAATCACTGGAATTGGCATTTTTGGTTGCGCAGATGCTGCGCGATCGCAAATAAGCCCTTCAGTTTTTGCTCTAATTCACTTAGGGTTTAGCTGTGTTCTACAAGTCCCAACTAAAAACTCCGATCGGAGCGCTTTACCTGATTAGTGACGAACACATACTTATTGGAGCAGGTTTCCGAGGGTTTGAAGATTTACTAGACCGGATGGATCCGGTCGATGCAAATCAAGAAATAAAAGCAATTAAATCAATTCCAATTATCTCCGACCTAGTTTCGGATTATTTTGCTGGGGACTTAAAGGCCGTTAACGGAATTAAAGTTCGCCAACCTGGCGCGCAATTTTCACAACTTGTCTGGAAAGAGATGAGAAAGATTCCTGTTGGAAAAACTTGGTCATACGCTGAATTGGCTGCCCGTGCGGGATCGCCCGATGCGGTTCGTGCTGCTGGAAGTGCGTGTGGAAAGAATTTGATCGCGCCAATAATTCCGTGCCATCGAGTAATTAAGACCGGCGGCACCTTGGGAAATTATGGCTATGGTCTCGAAATAAAAGAGTGGCTGCTACGCCACGAGGGCGCGCTTAAGTAATCTAGAAAGTACTTCGATCGCCTTTTCTAAATCGCTATCGCTGAAATCCAAGTGGGTCACTAACCGCAAAAAGTTAGGCCCAAGCGCACTTGCCAAAACTCCTTCTGACTTTAACTCCGCATTTAGCTCTTGCGCGGAAATATTCAATTCCGTTAAATCCAAAGCGACGATATTGGTTTCAACTGTATCTGGGTCAATAGTCATCGGTGCTGCAAGGTTTGCAGCTATAGCCAACTCTTTTGCACGACGATGATCATCTGCGAGTCTGGCAATATTGTTTTCAATAGCGTAATGTCCAGCAGCGGCCAGAATTCCAATTTGGCGCATCCCAGCGCCATATCGCTTTCGCCAAACTCTGGCTTCGGCGATTCGATCCTCGCTGGAAATCAAAATAGAACCGACCGGAGCGCCAAGCCCCTTCGATAGACAGACACTGATTGTGTCGAAATGCTTTCCATATTCAGCAAACGAAGTCCCAGTTGCCACATGAGCATTCCAAATTCGAGCCCCATCCAAGTGCATTGCAATTCCGTGCTTCTGGCTTTCGTTTCGAAGTTTTGCAATTTCAGTTAAATCCTGAACGCTTCCGCCGCCAAAATTGTGAGTATTTTCGATAGCAATAGCGGTGGTTGAAACCAAATATGGTCCTGAATTTGGACGTGCAATCTCAAGTGCTTCACTTGCCTTGAACTTACCGCGCAGCGATGGCCAGGTTCGAGACGTGATGCCACTGAATACTGCGCCGGCTCCGAGTTCGGCGCGAACGATATGAGAATTTGTCTCGGTAATTAACTCTTCGCCTGGTTTAACCAATAATTTAATTCCAAGTTGATTAGCAAGGGAACCGCTTGGGGCAAAGATTGCAGCTTCATGGCCAAATAGTTTGGCAACGCGTTCTTCTAGAGAATTAACCGTTGGATCATCGCCATAAACATCATCGCCAACTTCAGCCTGGAACATGGCATCGCGCATGGCGGGAGTTGGCTTGGTTACAGTGTCAGACCGTAAATCAATCATGGTATGACTCTAGATCAACCGCTTTGCGATTGTCGAAGAGGATTATCAAATACATCGCGGCAAGAACTAATAGTCCGCCAAGGGCGATTCGAAGGGTCAATTCCTCGTGAAGGATCCAAATCCCAAATACCGCGGCAAAGGGAACCTCGGTTGTGAGGATTACCGCAACGGTTGTAGCGCGCATCGAAGACTGAGCCCAGGTTTGAACGATAAAGGCCAGGGATGTTGCAAAGATAGCTGTGTAAATAATTGCTTCCCAAACTCCAGCATCAGGGGGAGTGTGGAAGCCACCCTTAAGACTCGCAAGAAAAGTCATGACTGCGCAAGTTCCAAGTTGAAGGACGGTAAGTGCATAGGTATCCAAGCCAGATGCCCATTCGCCTAGCGAGACGATATGCAAAGCAAATAGCAAGGCACTAACAAGAACGAGAAATTCGCCAAAGCCGATGCTAAATCCCTTAAAAGATAGGAGTGCGAGCCCAATCGTTGCAATTGCAACAGAGGACCATTCCGAACGATTAATATTTTTTCGAAGTGCAATAGCGGCGACTAGTGGAGTTAGTACTACATATAAACCGGTAATGAATCCGGTCTTGCCGACGGTTGTGTGAGTAAGACCTAGTGATTGAAAAATATACCCACTTCCGAGGAAGAGACCAATGAGCACTCCTTTTTTTAAGAACGATTTGTTATATTGCCTTAAAACCCTTGGTCGAATGGCAATGAGAAGTAGGGTTGCAAAGATAAATCGCCACGCTAGAAATGAATTAACATCGAGCCTTACTAGGGTGTCCTTCATAACAACAAATGCGCCGCCCCAAATCGCACCAACTGCGGTCATAAGGGAAACGGCAAATAACTTCTTCTCTTTCATTTGATCTTTTCGCGCATCTTTCGAAGGAGGGCAACTTCACGACCGTGTTCTGGTTCCATTCCTGGAGTTTCCAAAATTAGCGGTGCATTAGCTACGGCTGGATGAGCGAGTAATTCCTCAAATGGTTTCAAGCCAATTTCACCATCACCAAGATTTTGGTGGCGATCCTTCAAGGCGCCACAAACATCCATCGAATCATTTGCGTGGATTAGTTGAATTCTTTCGATACCGACAATCTCCACAAGTAAATCGAGAGTCTCGGTCATACCGCCCTTTTTAGCGATGTCATGGCCAGCGGCAAAAACACGGCA
>DAIOGD010000018.1:0-2083 GCA_036745395.1 Candidatus Nanopelagicaceae bacterium
CAACTAAGGCCAGCGCACCTAATTTGTTCATAGCGACACTTTATCTCCTTACATCAACGCTAAGATTCGGGATATGCGCGCATGGACAAAGAGAATTGCTACTGCGCTCTCCATCGGAATAGTTGTGGCTTCGGCCGGCGTCTACTTCTTCAATAAGACTGCTTCGACTGCAATCCCTAGGTCCCAAGCTCTCGCTGGTGCTAAGCAATCAACTGATGGCGGAACAAATATTCTGCTCTTGGGACTAGATAGCCGCCGCGATGCAAATGGTGGAGATCTGCCACGCAAGCTTCTTGATCTGATGCATGTTGGTTCTTCAAGTTCGGTTGGTGGCTACAACACAAACACGATGATCTTGATTCACATTCCTGCTGGTGGAAAAAATGCCGTTGCGATTTCAATTCCGCGCGATGATTATGTAAACGTTCCTGGCTATGGAATGAAGAAGATTAAAGAAGCTTATGGCTATGCGAAATATGCCAAGGACTCTGAGTTGTATAAACAAGGCGTTAAAGAACCGGAACGGGAACACCTGGCTCGTGAAGCGGGTCGAACCGCAACCATTGCAACAATTACTGAATTATTAAATGTGCCAATTGATCACTTTGCGGAAGTAAACCTGGTTGGCTTCTACGACTTAGCAAATGCACTTGGCGGAATTCAGGTCTGTCTCAATAAAGCGGTAAATGATTCGCAATATTCCGGAGCGGTTTTCCCTGCCGGGCTACAAACAATTACCGGAGTCGATGCCCTCAAGTTTGTTCGCCAACGTCACGGATTACCTAATGGCGACCTAGATCGAACCCATAGACAACAAGCATTCATTACTGGCGTCATTACTAAATTCCGTACCCAAGGAATCTTTGGCGATCTTGGAAAACTCTCTGCACTTCTCGATGTGGCAAAGAAAGATGTTGTGATCGATGCCGGTTGGGATGTACTTGGTTTCCTTCCAAACGCAAAGGCGCTAACCGGTGGCCACATCACCTTCCATACCTTGCCAATTGAAGGTTATGTAATGCGCAATAGTCAGAGCGTTAACTTGATTGACGAAGCAAAGGTTAAGCAATACGTTCAAGACCTCTTCTATCCAGTTAAGAAGGTTGGGGCAAAGGCTTCACCTACTCCAAAGCCAACAAGTGCCTCTCTTATCTCGCAGGCAAATGGCAAAACTGTCGATGGCAGCGCCATCCCATGCGTTAACTAATGTTCGCCTTCTTAGCAATATTTATCGGTGCCTTAACGGCAATCCAATCGCGAATAAATGGGCAATTATCTGTAGATATTCATAATGGGCTAGCCGCTGCACTTATTTCTTTCGGCACCGGCTGGGCCTGTCTCTTCGTTTTGATCTTTGCGAATAAAAAGGAACGATCAAACTTAGCAACGCTATTTCGCGCTTTGCGTCATAAGCAATTGCGAATTTGGGAAGTAACTGGTGGATTAATTGGTGGCTGCTTTGTCGCAGTACAAAGTATTACTGTTCCAACAATTGGGGTTGCGCTATTTACGATAAGCGTCGTTGGTGGTCAAACCGCATCATCCCTTGTCGTGGACAAAGTTGGCCTAGCACCAAGTGGCAAGAAGCGAATTACCACGCCACGAGTGATTGCTGCCATTCTTACTTTGATTTCGGTGGCGATCGCCGTTTATCCAGATCTAAAAAATTCAACTTTTAGATTCTTGCCTCTCGCCGCCTCAGTGATTGTTGGAACTGGCGTATCGGTGCAACAAGCATTTAATGGTCGAGTAAAAGTGGTTGCAAAGAGCGCACTTGCCACGGCGTGGATGAATTTCTTTATGGGCGCTTGCATCATCTCGCTCGCACTTATTTATAAATTATCAACCGGATCTAGTATCGGTTCGCTACCAAGTAACCCTTGGTTATACATCGGGGGACCTCTCGGTTTAATTTTTATTTCAGTTAGTGCCTACATAATTAAATCGCTCGGTGTTCTTAACTTCATTTTGTTAAGTGTGACGGGCCAATTAATTGGCGCCCTTGCTTGTGACTGGATTGCACCAACTCATAAAGGTGCGCTTAACGGCTATCTAATATTTGGAACTGTGCTCACGCTCTCAT
>DAIOGD010000018.1:2183-11545 GCA_036745395.1 Candidatus Nanopelagicaceae bacterium
GGACTTCGTTACGTGCAAGATGGTCGCCACATGTTGGTTAAATCTTTAAATACTGTGGCAACTCCGGATTTTCGCAAGGATGAGATCGCGCTAGGTCACCGCAAACTAATTGCTCCATTGCGCGAAGCACTTTCAGCTACTGGAATCAAGGATTTAGCTGGAGCTGGCTCGTTTATTTCAAGCGTTACTGATGCCGCAAGTGTGCGCATCGAAGCCGGAAACGATGCCGAGCTCGAAATCCGTAATGCAACTATTTTTGCAATTGCTGGACTTCGAGCCCTAGCTCAAACTAGATAATTACTTACTGACCAGCAGGGTTAAACTGCTGGAAACTGCAAGATAGTTTGTATTTCCAACCGCATTAACAGTTAGCGAACAATCACCAGCTTTCAGTCCAACAACAGTAGTTCCCTTAACGGTACAAATCTTCTTGGTGAGTGACTTGTATGCAACCCCTTCACCAAAATTAGATTTTGCAACAAGGTTTACTATTTTTCCAATCTTAAGTTGGGTTACTTTTTGGGTAACTGTTTGAACCGCTTGGGTCACCATAAATGGAAAGTGCGTTGTCTTTCCTGCTGTCGTTGAATTCCCAGGTGTTGAAATTGCAAAATCGCAGCCAGCAGTTACAACTTTGAGAGCCTCGATTACATTTCCCTTTACGCTGCAATCAGGAGTTGAAGAAACAATTGTTGCTGGCAAGCCAGACCCGGTTGTCACGGAAACTGATACTGGGGTTCGGTAAGCCAGGGTTCCTGGTGCGCTTGAAGATAATGCGACGCCATTAATACTTGCACTGATGGTGTCCGCTGGAAGAGCTGCGGTTGTTGCGGCTGCAAATGAAAGAGATGAAATGTATTGATCTTCATCTGTGACATTGAAACTGCCAGATGCCCCATCAAATTGTGCCCAAAGTGCGCATTCCACCTTGGAACAATCATTTATTCCGGCTGATGTTGTAAATGTTCCAACTGCTTTGAAAACAACATCCGCATGGTTAGAAGTTGTTGTTACATCTACTGCATTGTCCATATTGATTATCGTTGGGCGGGAATTTGCTGAAGCACGATTGCGGACAACTTGAAAAATGTAGAGCCCTTTATCTTTTGGATAGTTGGTCAAATTTAGATGGATCGAAGCACCTGCTGGATCAAGGTTTGTGTAAGGCCCGCCTTGAATTGTTGTAATTGCGAGTGCGCTTGGAGCCGAGAGCCCGACTATCACAAGGGCTATTGCAGCAACTTTTAATGACCTTATTTTCATATCTCTCCTATTACTTCTTGAACTTAACTGGGACCTTTAAATCAAAGGAGCGATCATCACTTCGAGTGTGATCGGCTCGTACATAAATTGCGCAAGCGATTTTTCGGCAATCTAACTTTCCAATCATTGGGGAAACTTTTATAACTTCGGTGAAGCGGCCCCCTGGTTGATATGGCTTAGCCAAACCAACGCCATAGGCCGGTGGGTTAGATGAAATCCAAATTGATGATCCGGTTTTCCCAGTCTTATCCATCCCGCCACCACACGGTGTTGGTAATTGAGTTGCAGGTACTACCTTGCAAAGTGCCAAATAAATTCCGACGGTTTCATCAAAATGCGAACCAATGATTGTTAACTTATCCCCACTTGAAATATTGGTTACTTTAGAGACCTCAAGAGTTGCGCCATTTGAACCAGATACTGAAGCTGCATTTGCAGGCTGAATGCCAATAGCAAATAGCGCCAATGAGATTACTGCAAGGGTTTTGCGCACCTTCGAAATATAGCCATTTGAAGTAGATTCGAAGGCGACAGATTCCTTACCTACGTCGGAAAAGCAACTGCCATAATCGGGCTGTGAAACGGTTACTGATATTAGCTACATCACTAACTTTTCTTTTTACTGGACAGAGTTTGGCTTTTGCGTCGGTTCCCAATATTGGACCAGCCCAATTAAAACTTCCAATTGTGAATAGTGGCGAGAAAAGTAATTATCATCGCATCGTTGCTCTCGCTGATGGCAGCGCAGAAATAGTTGCGGCACTTGGGTACAAAAACGATCTTGTCGGTCGAGATATTGCATCAACAATGCCTGAATTGGCCTCGATTCCAATAGATACCAATGCTCATCAAGTTGTGACCGAGAAAGTACTTGCCCAACGGCCTGATCTAATAATTATTGATGGAAATACCAGCCCAGCCAATGCAATTGCGACTCTTAAAAATTCTGGGATTAAAGTTGTGAAGATTCCAAATTCCTTCACTATGAGCGAAATTCCAATCAAAGAATTGGCTGTTGCAAATATTTTGGGAACACCTAAGGCGGCAAAGCTTCTAGCTTCGACCTTAACGGCCCAGAAATTTGCGCCAAGTAAATTGAAAGTGGCCTTTCTCTACCTTCGCGGAACCGCTTCCATCTATTTGGTTGGCGGAAAAGGTTCTGGAACTGATTCAATATTAAATGCAATAGGTGTCACCGATATCGGTGCCAAAAATTTAAACACCCCCTTTACTTCCCTCACCGCCGAAGCGCTTGTAAAAATGCAACCAGATGTACTTCTTCTAATGACTAAAGGCCTGGAATCGGTCGGTGGCATCAATGGACTTCAAACCCTTCCGGGAATTGCCCAAACTCCCGCCGGTAAAAATCGGCGAGTAGTAACAGTTGATGATTCACTTCTTCTCTCATTTGGTCCAAGAACTTCGGCGATGTTGCCAATCCTGCGTGCCAATATTGATATGGTCGCAAAGCAATGAAACGCTCATCCCTTTATCTAGCAGGCCTGGTGCTGCTTGTGATTCTTTTTATTCTCTCTTTGGAAGTCGGTGTAATTCATATCCAGACTCCACTTTTGAAATTGATCGGTAAGCACTCAGGAATCGATGCAACAACCGTTTGGGATATTAGATTTCCACGTGCGATGGGCGCGCTAATTGTTGGCGCGGCACTTGGCGTCGCTGGATCCATAGCGCAGGGGATTTTCCGAAATCCATTGGCCGAGCCATCACTGATTGGTTTAACAAGTGGCGCAACACTTGGAACTATCGCCATAATTTCAAGTGGCGCCGCTAACTTCGGTTCACGTACCGCTATCGAATCAGCAATTCTATTTGCCGCATGCTCTGCTTTCTTGATCTACTTTGTAGCTCCAACTAGGGGCTTTGGTTTTCTGATCACAGGTATCGCACTATCAGCGACTTTAATTGCAATTGCTGGAATCCTGATTTCAATCTCTACCAAACCAGATATTCAAGCTATTTCATTTTGGAACTTTGGATCGCTCTCACTCTTAAACAATTCAACGGTTAAGGTAATTGCGCCTTTTATTGAAGTTGGTTTTATCCTTGCGCTTTTTGTTTCTCGCAAATTAGATATCTATTCACTAGGCGAAAATTCCTCCCAATTCCTTGGGATCAGTCCAAAACGAGTGCGTCTATTGGCGATCATCGCGCTTGCCTTCCTCATTGGTCCCGCCGTAAGTGCGGTAGGTTCGATTGCCTTTCTTGGGTTGCTTGTGCCACATATCGTTCGTTTACTTGCCGGGCCATCGCACCGCAGAATGGTTGGTCTCAGTGCAATTATTGGCGCTGATCTTTTGTTACTTGCCGATTTGCTTGCGCGCACTGTTTTCAAACCTCATGAAATACCACTTGGCTTAGTTACATCTTTGATTGGAGCACCAGTGCTAATCGTTCTGCTTCGAACTAAGAGTGCGATTTGGGTGAGCCATGATTAAGTGGAGCGGGCTGGCGTTTTATCGCAAAGACAAATTGATTCTTGATTCAATCTCAGGCCAACTAGAGCAAGGCGAGTTCGTCCTGCTTTCTGGGCCAAATGGGGCGGGAAAAACCACGCTATTGAATTTAATTGGTGGGGTATTGAAATTTGAAGCTGGTTCAATTTCTATAAACGGAGAACCGCATGCGCATTACAAAATTAAGGAGCTTGCCAAAGTTATTTCGATTCTGCCGCAAAGCAGAAGTTTTACTCTTGGCTTTAAAGTAATTGATTTACTTACCCTCTTGCCAGAAAATAGACGATCGCTAAAGACCGAACAAATCATTCAGGCTTTAGATTTGGTTGCGATACTCCAGAATTCCATTTTGGAACTTTCCATCGGTCAGCAACAACGTGTTAGCCTGGCAATAACACTTATCCAAGAAGCAGATTTTTATTTACTTGATGAGCCATTTAGCGCACAAGATGGTGAGAGCGTGAAGCGGATTGTTGATCTATTAAAAGAGATTTCAATTGATAAGGGTGTGTTGGTGGTCAGTCACAATACCGACCACCTACACGCAAACTTTGATCGAGAGATTAAGCTCGCTTAGCTCTAGCTTTATTTCCAGCTGAATCTCGCTTAGCCGACTTCTTTGCTGGTCTTGGCGCTGACTTCTTTGCAGCTTTCTTGCCAGGACGAGTTGGTTCAGCTTTTTCAAACTTCTTTGGCTCGTACTTCTTGGCAAACTTCTTTGGAGCGCCTTTATTCTTATCGCGCACCTTTGCCGGAGCGGATTTCTTGAAATCAGATTTCTTTTCGCCAGTTGTTTCAGCTTCTGACTTCCAGGTGCCGATATCAGGGCGATTAGATTTAAAACTCTTTTTAAATTTGCTTGGCTTTCCAAAACGATCAGCCTTTGCCGGACGATCTGATTTTTCAAAGCGCTCTGCCTTTGGGTGACGATCAGCTCTAAATGGCTTCTCGCTACGAGCTGGGCGATCTTCATACTTTGGCTTTGTTGGTGTTGCACCGCGAAATGAACGTACTGGCTTTTCACTTCGAGCTGGACGATCAGATCGCTCTGGACGATCTTCTTCAGTTCTACGGCCGCCGCCTTCGCTGCGCTTTTTAAAACTTCCAACGTGACCACGACGGAATCCACCGCGATCTCCGCGGTCACGTGAACCACGATCATTTCTACTTGGCTTTTCGGCTTCAACAATTACTGGGATTCCAGATGGTTCTTTAGAACCAGTGATCTTTACTAACTCTGGATCAGATGGCTTTACGTAAACTTCAGAGAGTTTTACCTTCGCTTGATTGGTAATCCCATAAACGCCTTTTTTCTGCTTATGCGTTGCAAGTGTTACAACAACACCCGTTGCGCCAGCTCGTGCGGTACGTCCGGCACGGTGTAAATAATCTTTGTGATCTGCAGGTGCATCGTAATGAACCACTAACGAAACATCATCAACGTGAATTCCGCGTGCGGCTACATCTGTTGCAACAAGTGCTGTGGCACGGCCATCCTTGAAAGCGGCAAGGACTCTGGTTCGTTGTCCTTGTGATTTGCCACCATGAAGAACGCCAACTGGAACTCCAGCACGTAACATTTTTTCAGCTAACTTATCCGCGCCATGCTTTGTGCGAACGAAGAAGATTGTTCGGCCATCGCGGGCAGCAATTTGAGTAGCAACTAAATCTTTTTGACCTTGTTCCATGAGAAGAACGTGGTGCAACATATCTTCAGATCGAGATTTTTCATTTTCAAGAGAGTGAGTAATCGGATTCTTCAAGAAGCGCTTAACTAGCGAATCTACATCTCGATCAAGTGTTGCTGAGAATAGAAGTCTTTGGCCATCTTCTTTGGTCTGAGAGAGAATCTCTTTAACAACTGGCAGGAAGCCCATGTCAGCCATCTGATCTGCTTCATCTAGAACAGTGACGACGACATCATCAAGAATTACATGCTTCTTTTCAATTAGATCGATTAGACGACCTGGTGTTGCAACCAAAATGGTCACGCCACTTCGAAGCGCCTTAATTTGGCCAACGTAGGAAAGTCCACCTGCAACAACTTGAGTGCTTAGATTTACCTTGCGGGAAAGTGGTCCAACAACATCGGAGATTTGAACTGCAAGCTCGCGAGTTGGCGAAAGGATTAAGCCAAGCGGACGGTGCGGCTTTGCGGTGCGTCCTTGTAGACGAGTCAACATTGCCAAACCAAATGCCAGAGTCTTTCCAGAGCCTGTTTGTCCACGACCTAAAACATCGCGACCCTTAATCGCATCCGGAAGGGTTGCCTTCTGGATTGGGAATGGTGCAGTGATTCCTTGCGCATCCAACGCTTCTACGAGCGCAGGGGCAATACCTAATTCTTTAAATGACATATAACTACCAATCGAGACATCAAGCGTGTCTCGTGGTGCTTCCTATTTATAACTTCTTATAGGGAATAAGACTCGCAAGTATTTAAGAGTTACGGTTGTAACAATGGCTTAATTGTAACAGTGAAAATATGTATCAATTACCGCGGTGAAGTTAGCGCTAATCCGATCGCTAAAAACATAATTCCGAGCGCAGATATTGCCGTAAGGACTCTTCGAACCCTTGGTTTTGCAAGGACTACCGATGACTTGTGAACCGCAAGAATCATCGATGTATACCAAGTAGTAGAGACCAAAGCTTGGGTGCATGAAAGAATAAATATTCCAGGACCTAATGCAAATGTTTTAGGAACAAATTGTGGAATGAAAGCAACGGCAAATAGCGCAGCTTTTACATTGGTTAAATTTGTTATCAAACCCAATCGAAATGCGGGCCAAAACTCTTTCTTAGCCGAAGATTCAAAATCGAACTTTCCAAATTCATTCTTTAATTGAGTTAATGTTTGGATTGAAAGAATCGTAAGGAAGATGACCCCAGCCCACTTAAGCAATGAAAATGCCAATTTTGATTTTGCAAAAATAACCGAGAGGCCAACTGAGGAAAGTGCTCCCCAAGTAACTAAACCGGCTGCATTACCCGCAAGTGAATAAAATGCCGCACTTCTTCCACCAACCAAACTTTGGCGAAGGACCATGGCAACACCTTGACCTGGAACCATCGCCAGCAATAATGCAGTCAAAGCAAAAGCTGGGATTACCCGAAAAAGATCAATCATTACTTAGTAACTTTTCGACGCCAATTCGCATATTGAACGGCAAGTGGATCAGTTATCTGGGAATACTTACGACCAGTTGCACGAGTCAAAAGTAAATCAGCGAATTCTGGATTTCGGGCGAGAATCGGTCCGTGTAAGTAGGTACCGAAAATATTTCCACTAACCGCTCCATCAAACTTTCCATCGCCGTTTCCATGTCCCACCTGAACTTTTCCAAATGGAGTAGCGCTCGGTCCCAGAATTGTTCGGCCAGCATGATTTTCAAAACCGGTTAGTTCGATATCCAAATTGGTTGATTTAATTTTTATATCTCCGACAAAGCGCTTTTCACCCGGAACGCTTTCAACATCAAGTAGTCCGAGGCCAGCAACTTCTTTCCCCGCAGCCCAGAACGAATTGCCGATAATTTGAAAGCCGGCACAAACTGCAAGAATTACCGCACCGCGTTCGATTACCAGATCCAAAGTTTCGCGATCTCGGTTGATTGCTTCCAAACTTAAAAGCTGCGCGGCATCTTCTGCGCCTCCCAATAAATAAATATCGCCGTTTGTAGGAAGCGGATCGTTATAACCAACATCAATAATATTTCCAGTTATGCCGTGGAACTTTCCACGGAAAACTAGAACTTCAGCATTTCCTTGATCGCCATATGTACCAAGCAATTCATTATGAATGCGAACAATATTTATCTTGCTCATGCGCCCACCAGCTCAAAAAATGCCGTGTAGGCAGCTAAGACATCTACCTCGGTACCGCGATCAAAGGTGGTGATTGCAGTAGAAAAATCCTTTGCAACTTTTGCATTAATTCCTTCAACATGAAGGCGATAGGCCATATCTAGCGCTCTGTCGCCTGTTACAACAATCTCTTTGCCGGCCAATGATTGGAAGGAGACATCCCAAAGCCAAGAAGTGTCGATGCCATCGACTTGGCGTGCATTTAGAATCAACAGAACTTGGCTTTGTTTCACGCCTGCTAGCGCTTCACGCCAAGATGCTGGATTCTTGGTTAATCTGAATTTAGCTTCAACGCCACCAAAGTTCCTTACTACCGATCGCTCAAGTTCGCTTTCATTTATTGGGCCAGGCTTGGCGCCAATCGCATCACCAGCAACATTTGCCAAGTTTGCATTGCGAATCGCCGCCGATGCCGGCGCATATTCTTGATCTGGATTCTTATTAGTTAAGCCGCATGAACACTTGTAATTGTTCTTGGTCCAATTCAAATACTTTCCACATGAAGGACAAACCGCCCCATCTTCATGCCGGCGCCCACCAAAGGAAACCTTTATCGACTTATTTGCGCCGTTAAGTGCGTAAGCCACAAATGGATCATCGATATCACCGACAAATAAAGTCTCTGGTAGATCCTGCGCCAATTTATGCCAACGATCAGCAACTCTCTTAACTTCATGCATTCGATGAAGTTGATCTCTAGTTAAATTCAACAAGAGTATTAATTCCGGCTTTGCATCACGGGCGACGTTGGCTAAATGAAGCTCATCTACTTCCAGAACAACAAATTCCGATTTACTCATAAGCGTTGTCGCCGCGCCCCAATTTAAGTTCGAGCCAGAGCTATTTGAAACAGTTGGACCTAATTTGGAAATTAATTTTGCCAGAGCCCTTGTAGTCGAGGTCTTGCCGTTCGTCGCTGAAACCAAGATTACTTTTCGGTCCCTATCTAACTTTGAAATCGCATCAGGCTGAAGTTTTAGTAAAACTCGCCCTGGGATAGTTTCACCAGATTTTCGAAGGATGGTTTTGGAAAGGAATCCGGCGCACTTAGCAATAAAGATCGAAATCGCTAGGCGCATTTACCAATCATAATCGCTAAGTTGATAGCGCCGATGCGATTGCCAGATCGAGTTTGGCGGATAGCTTTTCGGCAAAGGTTGCGGTCATATGTCCGCCATCCAAATAGATCAAAATATTTCCAATAAAGACGGGGCAAGGGTCGGAAGGACAAACCCACATCTGAGGTTCGATCAGTGGAACCTTTTCAGAAGTTGCGACTTTTCGCTCAAGATTTAACCAGGAAGAATCGATCGCGACGCTAACTGGGTTTGCACACGCTAGCGAATTATCAGGATGCGCCGATAAGCAAACAACGGGATCGCCATTCGCATAAGGAACATCTGAAACCATTATTACTTTGATGCCAGCCTTCTTAAATTTATCTAAGGTCCGTTTCATCGCTGGCTCCCACATTCCAGCATTCTCACTAGCCTGTGCCAACGA
Source organism: Candidatus Nanopelagicaceae bacterium (assembly GCA_036745395.1). Taxonomy (GTDB): domain Bacteria; phylum Actinomycetota; class Actinomycetes; order Nanopelagicales; family Nanopelagicaceae; genus AAA044-D11. The sequence goes on from DAIOGD010000018.1 coordinate 11,291, forward strand.
ACCATCATCATGAACTGCGGCAAAAGCTCTAGTACCCGTCATCAATACAAAAAGTGGCTTGGCTTTAATAATTCGTTTGATTGCAGCTTCGCGCCAGATTGGGCAATTGTCCATAACGATTGCAGCTGAGTTATTCCATTGGCGCAAATCTGGTGGACCGCAAGCCGACATCGTTTGCGAATATAACTTCCAATGATTCTTGATTGAAATCTCATTTATCGCCGGAAACCAAGCCATCGCATGGCTATCACCAAA
>DAIOGD010000018.1:11645-13418 GCA_036745395.1 Candidatus Nanopelagicaceae bacterium
AGGGAAATCATGGGAATTACAAAAAGTGGCCAGTGCCAGAGATAAAGCGAGTAACTAATCTTCCCGATGTATTGCAGCGGCGGTAAATTCAAAAGGTTCCAACTAAAAGTTCTTCGTGGTTGAACGCCTCCGGCAATTACCAAAGCTGCTCCAACGGTTGGAAGTAAGGAAATCCAACCTGGAAAGTTTGCTGCGCTTCGAATAAATAAGCCAGATGAAACTACTGCCCCAAGGCCAATTAACGAGAGCGTCCACGCAATTATAAAATTTAATTTCTCTAATCGAACTACCAAAGTCGCAACCAAGGCACCGAGTGCAAGTTGCCAGGCGCGAGTTGGCAATGAGAAGAAGGCCCAAGGTTCTGATCTAGGAAGAAGCCAAACAGCAAAAAGTAGTGAAGCAAAAATTGTTACCAGGCTAAAGATTCTTACAGCTGCGCGAGCTAAAAAACGAGTGCGCGATAATAATAAAACTGTGATTGGCCAGAAAATATAGAACTGCTCTTCCAAACTTAGCGACCAAAAATGTAACACCGGTGATGGAGTTGCATTTGCGGCAAAGTAATCGGTTGCTCTAGCTGCAAATGAGAAGTTTGAAATATAGAGAGTAGCTGCCGATACATCCCTAGTTAGATCTGGGATTAATACCGGTGGTAGATAGAAGTAGCCCAAAATTAAGGTAGTAATTAAAACCAAAACTGATGCTGGGAGGAGGCGACGCAGACGCTTGGCATAGAAGCTGCTGATTGAGATGGTGCCGGTTCGAATCTCTTCATCTAAGAGATTTTTTGTAATCAAAAAGCCCGATAAGACAAAGAAGATATCTACGCCAATAAATCCGCCTTGAAAGCCAGTGATTTCAGCGTGAAAGAGAAGAACAAAGATGACTGCGATTGCACGAAGCCCTTGGAGATCACCCCGAAAAGCCTTCTGTTTTATCGAGGGCTTAGGCACGTAGAAAGTATCTTGCCTTTATTTCCTAGTTTCAATAGAAAAGTTAAAGGATTTTCCCAGGATTATTGGGTTCGATCACTAAAATTCACTTATGAGGAAGAAAAGTAAATTTACACTTTTCATCACTCTTGCCATAACACTTCAGCTTTGCAGTTTCTCTTATTCTTATGCTGCGCTGTCTAACGCCGTTTTAAAGTCATACTCATGGCAGTTTGCGACTAACTCCACAGCAGGTTCCGCGACTCCTAGCGGCTGGACAACCGACTCATCGATGAACGGGTTGGATGATGGGGCGACCGAAGTTTTAGGCGGAGCATTTTCGGTAATGAATAATGGAACTTCCTACTCAAAACTTTATGTTTCCAGCAATTCTTGGATTTCTTATAACAATTCCGTGAATACAAGTTTGACAGCAATCCCTTCGCGATCCACTTCCGCCTCTTCGCCTCCGTTTCCAACTATTCACATTTGTTCTGGCGATCGACGAAGTTACCGAATATATTGGCGGACAGGTGGAACATCTGGCTCAATGTATCTTCAAATTCGGTATGAAGGTTTCTCCTATTACGGCAGTAGCTCAACTACATCAACTAATCCTGATTCTTTTTGGGAGGCAACTTTCTATCAGAACTCAAACATAGTTGATATCGCGGTTGGAAATAATGGAATATGTTCGGATACAAATTCGCCTGGGAGTTCTGGCATAACAAATGCAAGTTCTTTTACACAATATTTCACGTCAGGAATATCAGATGTTCTCGGAGGCGGAAGTGGTGTTGGTTATGAGTTCAATACGAGTTCTGGACCTACGTCTTTGTCT
>DAIOGD010000019.1:0-13029 GCA_036745395.1 Candidatus Nanopelagicaceae bacterium
GGAAATGGAATGATGTGGGAAGCGAACTCAAAGAACGCTGGCCTTCTTTATTCAAATATGTACAGCATTAAGGGCTTAATGCCATCTGGCGGTCGCGTCTAAATCTTTAATAGAGTGCACCCATGAGCGCACCAAATCCAGCAACGGTTGAATTACGCCGCACGGTTCGCCCTTGGTTAACAAACTTGCCAGCGTATTCAAAAATCTTGGTTGGAGTTTCAGGTGGTGCTGATTCGATGGCACTTGCAGTCGTAATAAAACTTGAAGCCGAAAACCTTAACTTGGAATTAATCCCAGTGATCGTGGATCACGGTTTACAAGAAAATTCCGATTTAATTGCCAAAGATGTTGTATCAAAATTAAAGAGACTTGGATTTAGCGAAGTTTTCCTGGCCAAAGCCCAAGTAACAGTTACTGATGGCTTGGAAAGTTCTGCGCGTCGAGCCAGGTACCAAATCTTTAATCAGGCTATCGACACATTTGGCGCCGTTAATTTTTTTCTGGCACATACCGAAAACGATCAAGCCGAAAGCGTTCTCCTTGGACTTGCTCGGGGATCTGGAACCAAATCACTCTCCGGCATGGCTGAAGTGAATGGGTTATTTATTCGGCCACTTCTTGCCACATCAAGAGCGCAAACCGTTGCAGTATGTGCAGAAAACGGAATTGAATATTGGAAAGATCCACATAATCAAAATGAAGAGTTCAGTCGCGTTCGGGTTCGAAAAAATATTTTGCCATTAATGGAAGACCAGATCGGGCCCGGAATTATTAGCGCGCTGGCTAGATCCGCTCGGATCCTTCGCGAAGATAGCGATGCGCTGGACTTACTAGCCGAGCAATACTTATCTAATAAAGATGTAAGTGATCTTGAGATCGCACCGCTATTGGAACTCCCGAAAGCCATTCGAAGCCGGGTCCTTCGGGCGGCTATCTATTCGGCGGGTGCGCCCGCAGGCTCAATTTCGGCCGATCACCTAGCTCCGATCGAGGCGCTGGTCACAGATTGGCGCGGCCAAGGGCCCACCTCGCTTCCTGGTGGTGTGAAGGTTGCTCGAATTTCGGGCAGACTTTCGCTCTCATAACCCGCTTCAAGTCAGACTACCCAGCCAAGAGTAAAACGAGAGTAAAAAGAGAGAGAAACCAAAGCCGTGGATTTAGCAGCAACTGGTACCGATATTGAAAAAGTAATTGCAACCCATGACCAAATAATTGCGCGCTTAAAAGAACTTGCAGCGCAAATTGAAAAAGATTATGCCGGTCGCGACTTACTTTTAATTGGTGTACTTAAAGGCGCAGTTATGACAATGGCTGATTTTTCTCGCGCTTTACAACGACATGTTGAGATGGACTGGATGGCAGTCTCTTCTTACGGTTCTGGAACAAAGTCGAGCGGCGTTGTAAGAATTCTGAAGGATCTAGACCGTGATATCACCGGTCGCGAAGTAATAATTGTTGAAGATATTGTTGATACTGGATTAACTCTAGGTTGGTTGAAATCCAATCTTGAATCTCGCGGCGCTAAGAGCGTTGAAATTTTAACCATGCTTCGCAAGCCAGATGCCGCAAAGGTGGAAGTAGATGTTAAGTATGTTGGCTTTGAAATTCCAACCGAATTTGTCGTGGGTTACGGTTTAGATTTTAATGAGAAGTACCGCAATTTAGATTTCATCGGCGTACTAGCAAAGCACATGTACTCATGACCGAAAAAAAGAGTAAGAAAATTTCTTCACCAAAGCCAAGTGGTTCGGGCAAGAATTTGAAGCCAAAGTTGCCAGAAGGAAAAATAAAGTTCCCAAAGGCACGTATGCGTCGAATCATGCGCGGCCCACTATTTTGGATTGTGCTCGCACTTGTTGTTGTTAGCCTCTTTGGTCGCATTTCAACTAGCGGAAAACAATTTGTAAAGACCGATACCTCAACACTTCTTGCTGCAATTAGCGCCGAGAAAGTGGACTCGGCAAAGATAATTGATAAGGACCAACGACTTGAAGTGGTTCTAAAGAGTGGCCAATATATAAAGGGATCACAACGTCTTTACGCTTCCTATGTAACTGGCGAAGAACCAGGAATCGTTGAACTCTTAACAAGTAACCCACCGCCAAAGGCTTGGGATGTAACGGTTCCAACCCAATCACTCTTGGTTTCACTCTTCATGAGTTTTGCACCACTGCTGCTTATTGGTTTCTTGCTACTTCTATTTATGGGCAATGCCCAAGGCGGAAATCGCGTATTTTCATTTGGAAAGTCGCGCGCGAAGTTACAAAATAAAGAGACCCCAACTAATACCTTCGCCGATGTTGCGGGAGCCGATGAAGCGGTTGCCGAACTCGTTGAAATTAAAGATTTCTTAGCAGCGCCACAGAAATACCAAGATATTGGCGCCAAGATTCCAAAGGGTGTTTTACTTTACGGCCCTCCAGGAACCGGAAAGACTTTGCTTGCTCGCGCGGTTGCTGGTGAAGCGAACGTTCCGTTCTACTCAATTTCTGGTTCAGAATTTGTTGAGATGTTTGTTGGTGTTGGTGCATCGCGTGTTCGAGATCTTTTCAATCAAGCAAAAGCAAATGCCCCAGCAATTGTTTTCGTTGACGAATTAGATGCTGTTGGTCGCCAACGCGGAACTGGTATGGGCGGCGGAAATGATGAACGCGAACAAACCCTTAACCAATTACTAGTTGAATTGGATGGCTTTGAACCAAATAGCCAAGTTATTTTGATTGCAGCAACTAACCGTCCGGATGTCTTGGATCCAGCGTTGCTACGTCCAGGTCGTTTTGATCGTCAGATTCCAGTTGATCGCCCAGATCTAAAAGGTCGAATTGCAATTCTTAATGTTCATGCAAAGAACAAACCAATTGCTAAGAGCGTTGATATGGAGGAGTTCGCTAAGCGCACTCCTGGATTTACCGGCGCCGATTTGGCAAATGTTTTGAACGAAGCAGCACTTCTAACTGCGCGTGAAAATGCCAAGGTTATTACTACCGCTTATCTAGATGAGGCAATTGATCGCGTCATGGCTGGACCACAACGCAAGTCACGTCTGATGACCGAAGAAGAACGTCGCATCACCGCGTATCACGAAGGTGGTCACGCACTTGTTGCACATGCACTTCCACAAACTGATCCGGTTCATAAAATTACGATCATGCCGCGCGGTCGCGCACTTGGTTACACAATGATTTTGCCGGATGAAGATCGCTATGCAACAACGCGAAATCAATTATTAGATCAGCTTGCTTATTCACTTGGTGGCCGCGCTGCCGAGGAATTGATCTTCCACGATCCAACCACCGGAGCGTCAAACGATATTGAAAAGGCTACGAATTTAGCCCGCGCCATGGTTACGCAATATGGAATGACCGAACGAATTGGCGCCATTAAATTAGGCGTGAATGATGGCGATCCATTCCTTGGAAAGACTTACGGTCACGAACGCGATTATTCTGAATCTGTTGCAAGTATCGTCGATGAAGAAATTCATAAGTTGATCTCGAATGCACATCAAGAGGCCTATGAGATCTTGGTGGCTAATCGAGAGATTCTCGATAACTTAGTAACGATTTTGCTTGAGAAGGAAACGATTCTTAAGGATGAAATTGAAGTAATTTTTAAAAAGGTTAAGAAAGTTTCACGTAGACCAGCCTGGACTGGATCTTCTGACCGTATCCCAAGTACGGAACCACCGGTTCCTATGACCGCGGCAAAGTCTGTCGTTGCTCAAGAAGAAGTTGTTGAAGTTAGCGACGCTAAGCCAGTTGAAAAGAAGCCACGCGCTAAGAAAAAGATAGCTCCGCCGGAAGCGTGAAATTAAGTTGAGCGAAATTAATTCAGTATCGATGGGGCCGCACGATGGTGGCGCCAAAGGCAAGTTCGATCAAAAGCGAGCCGAAGCCGCGGTAACTGAGTTGTTATTAGCAATTGGCGAAGATCCAAATCGCGATGGCCTTCGTGATACGCCAGCGAGAGTTGCAAGGGCTATGGCAGAAAACTTTGCCGGGCTTTGGCAAAATCCAGAAGAAGTATTGGCAACCACTTTTGATATCGGACATCGCGAATTAGTTATCGTTAAAGATATTGAAGTTTATTCACACTGCGAACATCACTTAACGCCATTTCACGGAATGGCTCATATTGGTTATATCCCAGGAGAGCGTGGGCAAATTACTGGGCTTTCAAAGTTGGCAAGACTTGTTGATCTCTATGCAAAACGACCACAAGTTCAAGAGCGTTTAACATCGCAAATCGCAGATGCATTGGTTGAAGTTTTAGATCCAGCTGGCGTGATCGTGGTTATAAATTGCGAACATTTATGTATGTCGATGCGCGGTGTTAGAAAATCAGAAGCAAGAACTCTTACCAGCGCTGTACGTGGACAACTTCGTGATCCAGCTACCCGCGCTGAAGCGATGGCGCTAATTACTGCTAACCAAAAGTAAATGGATAACGATCGCACCCTCGTAATGGGGATTCTTAATGTCACTCCGGACTCATTTGCCGACGGCGGCAAGCACTTTGATTTTGAAGCAGCGATTAATCGTGCGAAAGAAATGATCTCCGAAGGCGTAGACATAATTGATGTTGGCGGCGAATCGACTCGCCCTGGCGCAGAAAGAGTAGGCGAAGAAGAAGAGCGCATTCGCGTTATTCCGGTAATTACCGAACTCGCAGAACTCGGCGCAACTATAAGCATTGACACGATGCGGGCATCAACTGCGGCTGCTGCAATTGGGGCTGGAGCAACAATTGTTAACGATGTGAGTGGCGGCCTTGCCGACCCAGATATGGCAAAGGTAATTGCCAAGAATCCAAATGTGCAATATGTCGTTATGCATTGGCGCGGACATTCAAAAGATATGCAGAAGGCCGCAATTTATGAGGATGTTGTATCCGAAGTGAAGAATGAATTGGATGAACGGGTAATTGAGTTGCTTAAATCCGGCGTGAGCGCAGAGCAAATAATCATTGATCCGGGTATTGGCTTTGCAAAGACCGCGGAACATAACTGGGAACTTCTACGCAATATTGACCGACTATCTTTGCTCGGTTATCCAATCTTGGTTGGTGCTTCGCGCAAGAAATTTTTAGGTGAACTCCTTGGGGCAAATTCGCCAGATGATCGTGAATCGGCAAGCGTTGCCGTTACTTCAAAGATGGCCGAACTTGGTATTTGGGGAGTTCGAACCCATTCGGTAAAGCCACATCGCGATGCAATCGCTGTTATATCGGAGCTTTCCAAATGAGCGATTCAATAAAAATCACTGGCGTTAAGGCAGTTGGATTCCATGGTGTATTTCCGGAGGAACGTCGGGATGGTCAAGAGTTCATTGTCGATGCTGAATTAAATCTAGATCTCGCACCCGCTGGAGATAGCGATGACTTAAGCAAAACCATCGACTATTCAAAAGTTGCCGAAGTAATTCATAATGAAATTGTTGGAAATCCTGTTGATTTAATCGAGGCGCTGGCAACCCGAATTTCAAAGCGAATTTTGGGCGAGTTTAAGCCGGTTGAATCGGTAAAGGTAACGGTTCACAAACCAAGCGCTCCCATCGCGGTAAATTTTGGTGATGTTTCGGTTTCGATTGAGCGATACCGTTGAAGGTAGTTATCGCTCTCGGATCAAATTTGGGAGATCGCGAAGAAAATATAGAAAGCGCAGTAATTGAATTAAATAAGATCATAACAATTACGCATTTATCAACTTTCTATGAAACCGAACCGGTCGGTGGGCCAGATCAACCCGATTATTTAAATGCAGTTTTGATTGGTGAATCTGAGTTAGTGCCCGAAGAGTTGTTGGATGAAGCTTTAGAAATCGAAAGTGGTTTAGGGCGCGTGAGGGATATTCGCTTTGGACCAAGAACCATTGATATCGATTTGATAGTTGCTGGCGATGTTCGATCGGACACTCCCAAACTTCAATTGCCGCATCCACGTGCACATGAACGGGCCTTTGTTCTAGAGCCGTGGCTTGAGATTGAACCCGACGCACATATTCCAGGGAGAGGAAGCGTTGCATCGCTACTCGCTCTGTTAGCGCAAAACGAACAAGACGAGTAATCTTTAAGCACGAGCCCGGTACCGTTGAAAGGACTGGAGCATGGCTAATGAAGTTGATCTAGATCTAAACCATCCACTCGCATTCGTCCCAACAATGGGAGCGCTACATGCGGGTCATCTTTCATTGATCGAGATAGCTAAAACTTTTAGTCCTGAGGTAGTTGTAAGTATCTTTGTAAATCCGCTGCAATTTGAAAATTCTGAAGATCTAGCGAAATATCCACGTCCGTTAGAACTTGATATTAAATTGGCCGAAAACGCGGGGGCATCATTTGTTTGGGCTCCAACATTTGAAGAAATTTATCCAAGCGATCCCACGATAATTCCAGCAGGTGAGATAGGTAATACTTTTGAAGGCGTTCATCGCTTTGGCCACTTTGATGGAGTTTTAACCGTTGTAAAGCGATTGTTTGATTTAGTAAAACCAGAATACGCGATATTTGGTGAGAAGGATTTCCAACAGCTCTTCTTGATAAAGAAGATGGTTGCGGAATTGAATCTTCCAATTCAAATAATTGCTGCCCCGATAATTCGTGACAGCGATGGCTTGGCCATGTCGTCCAGGAATATCCGCTTATCTGAATCGGATCGAAGCAAGGCAGCGATAATCTCCAAAGCACTTTTCGAGGCAACGCTAAAGAATGGAATTGAAGCCCAGCGAGCAACGTTGGCTAAAGTTTTAGCCAGCGAACCTGATTTCACAGCGGACTACGCAGAAATAATTGATGAAGCTTCCTTCCAGGTAGCATGCGATTCGAGTGCCAGTACCCGAGCGATTGTTGCAGGTTGGCTAAGTGGGGTTCGGTTGTTAGACAATATGCCGATGCGGAGCCCGAAGTGAAATTACTTTCTGGAGTTCCCGGCTGGACGGTAAATGCCGATGTCGTTGTAATTGGATCTGGTGTCGCAGGATTAACTACAGCGCTAAATCTTCGAGCAAGTGGCTTATCGGTTTTACTTGTCACAAAAGCAAAAATTGATGAGGGTTCAACAAAGTGGGCACAAGGTGGAATTGCCGCAGCTCTTGGTCCTGGTGATACGCCAGATCAGCACAAGAAAGATACTTTGATAGCCGGTGCCGGTCTTTGCGATACAAAAGCCGTTGACGTTTTAGTTACTGAAGGACCAGAGGCCGTTCGTAAATTAATTGCACGCGGCGCCGTATTTGATAAGTCAGAGAGTGGTGAAATCTCTTTAACCCGCGAAGGTGGACATCTTAGAAATCGAATTCTTCACGCTGGCGGTGATGCGACAGGCGCGGAAGTTTCACGCGCACTTCTTGCGGCGGTACATGAAGATTCTGGAATCGAAGTTATCGAAAATGCCCTGGCAATCGATGTGCTAAAAAATAAAGCAGGACAGGTATTTGGCGTTACTTTGCACGTGATTGGTGCGGGAAGTATTGATGGTGTTGGTCGCGCCCTTTCAAAAGCGGTTGTAATTGCAACCGGTGGTTTAGGCCAGGTTTATTCACAAACAACTAATCCTTCGGTATCGACTGGTGATGGAGTTGCGCTCGCACTTCGCGCTGGTGCCCAAATTGCAGATGTGGAATTCATTCAATTCCACCCAACAGTTTTGTGGCGAGATGAAAGCCTTGGTGGACAACAACCGCTAATTTCTGAAGCAGTGCGCGGTGAAGGAGCTTTCCTTGTAAATAACAAGGGTGAGCGGTTTATGAAGGATAAACATCCGCAAGCCGATTTAGCGCCCAGAGATATTGTGGCTAAAGAAATTTTCAAGCAGATGCGCGAAAGTAATTCACCGCATGTTTGGCTTGATGCAACTTCGATCAAGGATTTTGCTGAGAGATTTCCAACGATTAACGCATCATGTTTGGAAAATGGAATTGATCCAACTAAGCAATTAATTCCCGTATCGCCGGCATCGCACTACGCATCGGGTGGGGTATTAGTTGACCTTGCGGGTCGATCTTCGGTTCCAGGTTTATATGCCTGCGGAGAAACTGCATGTACTGGTGCACATGGTGCAAATAGATTGGCTTCGAACTCGTTACTCGAAGGACTTGTATTTGGAACTCGAATTGCCGCAGATATTGCTAAGAATCTACCAACATCGATAGATCAAGAAGAGGTTAAGGACGCAACCCTGTTGATCGATCCCGCAATCAAATTAACTTTGCAACTAGCTATGAGCCAAGGAGCTGGAGTAATGCGATCTGAAAGTTCACTTCGCGAAACCCTGACCACACTTGAAGAACTCGGAAAGCGCACATCCACAAGTCCAAGAATCGAAGCTTGGGAAGTTTCAAACCTTTACTTACTTGCTTTGGCGATTGTTAAATCGGCGTTGGCTCGAACCGAATCTCGCGGCTCGCACTGGCGAAGTGATTATCCAGAAAGTTCAGAAAAATGGCATAAGCGAATTGTGCAAAATTACGACAAAGACGGTAGTTGGACTATGAAATTCGAGGAAGTTAAATAATGACGCTCTCCACAAAGCTAATTTCCGAACTTGAAAAGTTAGGACTAAATCCAAAATCGGTCGAAGAATTTGTAGAGCTGGCCATTGCAGAGGATTTAGCAGGCGGCGAGGATGTAACTTCTGTTGCAACAATCAAAGCAGATCAATTGGCGATAGCCGAATATCGAGTGCGTAAAGATGGGGCAGTAGCCGGTTTGCATATCGCCGCGGCGGTTCTGGAAAATTCTGGAATTTTGGATTATCAAATATTGGTAAATGAGGGCGATCGAGTGGCCGTCGGAACAAAATTAATTGAGGCCAAGGGAAATACCAGATCACTTCTATTAACCGAACGTACTGCGTTAAATATCTTGGGTCGATTAAGCGGCATTGCCACCCTTACAAGAATCTGGGTAGATGCAATTTCTGGAACTAAATGTGCCATTCGCGATACTCGAAAGACCACGCCGTTAATGCGGGAGTTTGAAAAATTTGCCGTTCGAATGGGCGGGGGCGTAAATCATCGACTGTCGTTATCTGATGCGGCGCTGATTAAAGATAACCATGTTGTTTCAGCTGGTGGTGTTACTCCAGCTTTTGCGGCAGTTAAAGCGATGTATCCAAATATTGATCTAGAAGTTGAAGTTGATTCCCTTGATCAATTATCTGAAGTTATTGATGCGGGAGCGGACTTAGTTCTGATCGACAATATGACTCCAGATCAGTGCAAGCAAGCAGTCACGATTGTTAATGGCCGCGCAAAGTTAGAAGCATCTGGCGGAATAACTTTGGATTTAGCACGCGCTTATGCCGAAAGCGGCGTTGATTACCTAGCAATCGGCGCGCTTACACATTCGGCTTCGGTTTTGGATATCGGTTTAGATTTGAGAATGGAGTAGTTATGTTGCTTGCAATCGACGTTGGAAATACAAATACGGTTTTAGGAATCTTTGAAGGTTCAGCGATGATTAAATCGTGGCGAGTTAAGACCGATCCGCGTGATACTGCGGATGAACTCTGGACCCGTTATTCGGCGCTAGTTGCCAAGTTTGAAGTTACTTCTATTGCAATTTGTTCAACCGTACCGTCGACACTTCGCGAACTTCGAACCATGGTTTCGCAATATTTTTCGGAAATTCCAGCAACCATCGTCGAACCTGGTGTGAAAACTGGAGTCCCACTTTTGGTGGATAACCCACGAGAAATTGGCGCAGACCGAATAGTTAATACCCTCGCGGCACACACACTTTATGGCGAAAATGGTCCTTGTATTGTCGTTGATTTTGGAACCTCGACTAACCTAGATGTTGTTTCTCCGAAAGGAGAATTCTTGGGCGGCGCACTTGCAGCTGGAATTGAAATTTCGGTTGAAGCACTTGCTGCAAGGGCGGCGCAACTTCGACGAGTTGAATTAGTGAAACCTAAAAACGTTATTGGTAAAAACACCGTCGAGGCGTTGCAATCAGGAACGATCTATGGTTTTGCCGGGCAAGTGGATGGTCTAGTTAATCGAATTTCGGAAGAGCTATTTGCGCTTTATCCAGAGACCAAAGAAGTTAGCGTTATTGCTACTGGTGGGTTAGCGCCATTGGTCATCGGAGTTAGTGAAACTATCGATTTCCACGAGCCAGATTTAACGTTGATTGGACTTCGTTTAGTCCATGAGCGCAATTCTTAAGCGGGCTTAACAGGTAGAGTTTGACTCCTTATGAGTGAAGCAACTAATAATCCAATAGCCCCAGAAGGTGAAGACCTCCCAGAGCAACTTCGCATTCGCCGTGAAAAGCGGGCGGCCATCATCGAACGTGGTGCCGAGGCCTACCCAGTTGCCGTCCCTAGAACTAATACTCTTAAAGCAATTCGGGAAACACATAAAGATTTAGCAATCGATGTTGCGACTGGAATCACCGAATCAGTTGTTGGCCGCGTAATTTTCAAACGCGATACCGGAAAACTTTGTTTTGCAACGCTGCGCGAAGGTGATGGCACTGAACTTCAAGCCATGTTCTCGCTAGATAAAGTTGGCGCTGAAGTGCTTGATCTCTGGAAGAGCGAGATTGATTTAGGAGATTTAGTTAGCGTGACTGGTGAAGTAATTACTTCAAAGCGCGGTGAACTCTCAATCATGGCCGCTTCTTGGAAGATGGCAGCAAAATCTTTGCGACCATTGCCAGTTGAACATAAGCCGCTCTCTGAAGAGGCGCGTGTTCGAATGCGTTATGTGGATCTAATTGTTCGCCCAGAAGCTAGAAGCAATGCCCGACTTCGCCCAAAGGTAATGTCATCTCTTCGCGAGACATTTGCCAAGCGCGAATTCATCGAAGTTGAAACTCCAATGCTTCAAGTAATGCACGGCGGCGCTGCGGCTCGCCCATTTAAAACATTTAGCAATGCCTACGATATGGATCTCTTCCTGCGTATCGCCCCAGAACTTTTTTTGAAGCGATGCATCGTTGGTGGCCTAGAACGCGTCTATGAAATTAACCGCAACTTCCGAAATGAAGGCGCGGATTCATCGCATTCACCAGAATTTGCCATGATTGAAAGTTACGAGTCATTTGGTGATTGGAATTCAATCGCTGACTTAACTCGTCAATTAGTTCAAGATGCCGCAATGGCAGTAAGCGGTAGCCATGTTGTAACGCATCACGATGGTCGCCAATTAGATCTCGGCGGAACTTGGCGTGAAGCTTCGCTATTTGACCTAATTTCTGAGGGCGTTGGCGAAGTTGTTACACCTCAAACGAGCCTTGATGAATTGAAGAAGATTGCCACAAAACTAGGCATGAAGGTTGATCCAAAATGGGTTACCGGAAAGCTAGCCGAGGAAATCTTTGAACATGTATGCGAAGGCAAGCTTGGCGGCCCAGTATTTGTTAAGGGTTATCCAGTTGATACCTCGCCACTTGTTCGCGAACATCGCGAGATTCCAGGAGTTGTTGAGAAGTGGGATCTTTATGTTGAAGGTTTCGAATTAGCAACTGGTTATTCCGAATTAATCGATCCGGTTATTCAACGCGAACGTTTGATTGAACAAGCATCACTCGGCGCAAAGGGCGACCTTGAGGCGATGCAACTCGATGAAGATTTCTTGCGCGCAATGGAATATGCGATGCCACCAATGGGTGGAATGGGCATGGGCGTTGATCGTTTGTTGATGGCCTTAACTGGTCTTGGAATTCGCGAAACAATCCTCTTCCCATTGGTAAAGCCAGAAGAGTCATGACCTTAAAGATTCGCCCAGCTAAAACTTCCGATATCAAAGTTATTCGTAAGTTAATCGATGAATACTCTGCTGGCCGTAGATTGCTTCAAAAAGAGACGGTAACTCTCTATGAAAGCGTTCAAGAATTTACCGTTGCAGAAGAAGCTGGCGTTGTCGTTGGCTGTGGCGCGCTTCACGTACTTTGGGAAGACTTGGCTGAAGTTAGAACGATGGCGGTCGATCAATCGATGCGCGGCAAAGGTGTTGGACATTTGATTTTAGAAAATATTATTTCTCGTGCCGAAGCAATCGGCGTTAAACGGATATTTTGTTTAACTTTTGAAACTGCATTCTTCGGTCGTCACGGTTTTGAAGAGATTCAAGGAACACCGGTTGACCAAGCGACCTATCAAGAACTCCTTCGCTCTTACGACAGCGGCGTTGCCGAATTCCTTGACCTCGAGAGCGTAAAGCCAAATACCCTGGGTAACACCAGAATGCTCAAGACCCTTTAGGGGTACTTGCCCTAGATATAGGGAAAAATTCTCAGATTTCGGGCATAAGTTGGGCCTTTTTTCGGTTAGATCCAATAAGGCCATCCGCATTAGGCTATGGCTAACCTAGTTCGGACCAAGTTCGAACCCAGTTCGAATCTAGTTCGAGTAGTGCAGAGGTTCTGGAAAGAGCCTAGGAAAGCAAGGAAAGGTTGAATCGATGTTTGAGCGGTTTACAGATCGAGCTCGTCGCGTTGTCGTATTGGCGCAAGAAGAAGCACGCATGCTCAATCACAACTACATCGGTACCGAGCACATCCTCCTAGGACTTATCCACGAAGGCGAAGGCGTTGCAGCAAAGGCGCTTGAGGCACTTGGCATTTCGCTAGAAGCAGTGCGCTCGCAAGTTGAAGAGATTATCGGTCAAGGACAACAAGCACCTTCCGGCCACATTCCATTTACTCCGCGCGCAAAGAAAGTTCTCGAACTATCTCTTCGCGAAGCGCTTCAACTCGGTCACAATTACATTGGCACCGAACATATTCTTTTAGGTTTAATTCGCGAAGGCGAAGGAGTTGCCGCTCAAGTTCTAGTAAAGCTTGGCGCCGATCTTTCTCGTGTTCGTAATCAAGTTATTCAATTGCTATCTGGTTACCAAGGTAAGGAAGCCGCAACTTCTGGTGCACCTGCCGAAGGAACACCTTCAACATCTTTGGTCCTTGATCAATTTGGCCGCAACTTAACGCAGGCAGCGCGCGAAGGAAAACTTGATCCTGTAATCGGTCGCGACAAAGAGATCGAAAGAGTTATGCAAGTTCTCTCTCGTCGTACCAAGAACAACCC
>DAIOGD010000020.1:0-12615 GCA_036745395.1 Candidatus Nanopelagicaceae bacterium
CTTGGCTCACGACCAGATCAATAGCTTGATCTCGCCTTGCAGGCGCGCCGGTAGCTGGATTTGAGGAAATTATTAATCCGAGATCAAGGTGGGTGCTAAAACTTTGTGAAGTATGTCCAACACGCAATCCGAGCGTCTGCAAAAGTGCAGTAGCCGAATCCAAAGTTTGACCCGTCAAATCCGGAACTGTTATTCGGTCCGCACCTTTAGAAATTTGAAGGTGAACGGTCCCACCAGTTGAAATTTTTCCACCGCCAGCAGGACTAGAAGTTATTACAGTTCCGGCTGGTACATCCTCGCTGAAAATCTGTTCGCTGGTATCTGCCTTGAGACCGATGCTAGAGAGGGATTTAATTGCTTGGTCCTGACTCATTCCAGCTACAGATGGAACTTGAATCTTTGCCCCACCACCAAAAGTTTTATAAGCGCCAAGGATAAGTAGAAGTAGAAGTGTTACGGCGATCAGGCGGTTTCGCTTTACTCTCCTTGAAAGCTTCCGCTTTCGACGGATTTCGGCGGTATTGGAAGTCTTGGTATTTTCCTTGGCCACGGTGATTTCCTTCGCCTTCTCTTTGCGATCTTTGCGTAATACTTTCTCAACTTTTGCGGGCTGTAATGGAAGGTCCAATTCCAAACTAAGTTGCCTTCGCTTTGGATCAAGCTTTTGAACCAAGGCTTGGAATTCATCTTGCATTTGTCCGGCATCCTTAAAGCGCTTATCAGGATTATTAGCAGTGGCCTTTAAAACCAAGTCATCCAATTCGGCTGGGATTTCGTTCTTCAGAGTAGATGGGGCTGGAATATTTTCATTGACATGTCGTAAGGCAATTTGAATCGGGGAATCACCATCAAATGGTTTTGCCCCAGTTAGAATTTCAAAAAGCACAATACCGAGTGCATAAACATCGCTTCGGGCATCAGAAATGCCACGTTGAACTTGTTCTGGCGAAAGGTAAGAGACGCTTCCTAAAATTACGCTGGACTCAGCGGTAAGCGTTGAACCGACCTGCGCACCTCGGGCAAGGCCAAAGTCGGCAACTTTCACCCTTCCATCTTTCGAGATCAAAATATTTTCCGGCTTGATGTCACGGTGAAGAATTCCCTTTTTATGCGCCGCTGTCATCGCGCTTAAGATGGGGGCAAAATACCGAAGTGCGTCAGCAACTTTTAATGCACCTTGCTCGTTTAGTAAATCTCTAAGAGTAAAACCCTCGACCAATTCCATAACGATGAAGATCGCTGGAGCGCCACCGATATTCCAGCCTTGATCCTGAATAGCGACAATATTGGGGTGGGAGAGTGCTGCTGCAGCCTTTGCTTCGCGAATAAATCTATTTACAAAATCTTCGTCACTCGCCAGATGGGAGTGCATAATCTTGACCGCAACCGGTCGATCAAGTCGCAAATCCATTGCGGAATAAATTGTTGCCATGCCGCCGGCCGCGACAACTTTTAATAGTTGATAGCGGTCATCGATAATCTCGCCGGTTAGGTCGGACACGCTCGAATCTTAGTTACTGAGCAGACCACTTATGCGGTAATCGGCACCTTCGCGCGTGCCATCTGCGAGAAAATATTGGTTTTGCTGCTTTATGAATTCTTCCATCGGAAGGGCAACTTGCTCGCCATCTCGTTCAATCACCCGGGCAAGACCTATTTCAACTGGAACCTCAATCCAAATTGAAAAGGCGACCCATTTTTTTATTGATTTCTGGCCAGAACCAACGCCCTCAAGAATCAAATATTTCGGAGATTGAAATCTTTCAACTTCGTCCAAGGTTTGAGAACTCCAGTTGTACTTCTGAAAATTGAGTTCCCCAGATTCGGTCTCTAAGAGAATTCGATTTAATTCATCAGTGAGATTGGAATCGAGAGTTGAATCCCAACCTCGATATAAGTCATCCATATGAATTATGTGTGAATCGGTCAAATCGTCAGAAATGGTTTGGGCTAGGGTGGTTTTACCTGCCCCAGCCGGTCCATCGATCGTTATTACCTTAGTGTGACCGCATCTAGCTTTCGCGCTGGAGATTAAATCAAGCAACTCGCTTGCCGGATTCACGCAACCATCGCCTCCATCCAGCAACAGCTATCAGGACAAAGATGAAATACAAGATTGCAGTTAAGTAATTCCCGCCATGCCAAAATTGGTAGGTGTAAACCCCATCAACAACAAACCAAAGTGGCCAACTTTCATATTTTTCAACGACCATCAAGATTTGTGCAATACAACTTCCAACGAAGCCAAAAGCATCAGTCAGTGAAGCAGCGGCACCAATATGTTTCAAAATTGGATAAAGCGAGAACCATCCGGTAACGAAGGCAAGTGACCAGAAAGCCTTGTGTCGCCTGGTGAGCCTTGCAGGTTCCGCGCCAAATTTGCCCCAGCCAAACCAACCCCAAAAGCCTCCGGCTACAAAGATGAATTGGAGTAAGGAGCTAGCAATATATTTTTGTTGAAAGAAGAGAAGAGCATAAAGAAGCGAACTCACATTCCACCAAGGCCAGGTCTTTCTTGTTCCAAAGACTCCAAGTCCAACTCCGATAACAGAAGTCACGAAAGCTAGAAATTCAAGATAGGTGAGGTGATATCCCCAAAGCGTGATCATTACTTTTAATAAATCGAAATGCATGACTTACTCCCTTCCAATTCGCATTACCGAACTGGTCACACGGTCGACCTGTATCTCAGGTCCTCTCAGCCAACAAATCGGCTCCCGTTGGTTAGAACTTTAGCAAACTAATTAGGAAACTAAATTGAATTGCGAAGTCGGCGCGCTTTAATAAAGGCTGGTAGCGCAACCTTGATCCGCCGCCAAGTAGAAGTCTTCGCCCGTTTATCGAAGATTTGATAGTCAATCTTCTCTACCTCGTCCACGATTCCGCAATACAACTCACTGGCAGCTTCGATGCACGGCTGACTTTCCGGTGGAAGTAATTTGATCCCACTTGCTGCTTGCGCTTGCAGTCTTCGAACCCGCGCAATTTGAAACTTCAGGGCCTCTCGAATCTGAGGGGTGAGAATTCGCGCTTCAAGCATTTGCGAATCCACGTCAAAAGATTTTAATTCCTCGATTGGAAGGTAAATTCGGCCTCGCTCTAAATCCTCGCCCACATCACGAATGAAATTCGCAAGTTGAAAAGCGGTTCCTAGTTTCTCGGCAGCCGCAATTGCTTCGGGGGAAGTGCTTCCCAAAATTGGGAGCATTTGGAGTCCAATGACACTTGCCGAACCATAGACATATTCCATCAAGTCTTCAAAGGTCTGGTATTCGCCAATAGTTAAATCCATCGCCATCGAATGCAAGAAACTTTCAAAGTATGAGATTGGAATCTTAAAGCGTTGCACGGTATCTACCAGGGCCATTCCAATATGGTCATGGCTTACTCCAGCCCGCAAGTCGCGCAATAAATTTGCGCTCCAATCCTTTAAGGTCTGGGCCTTCTCTTCTTCAGTAAGTGTTGAAGCCAAATCATCAACTATCTCATCGGCATATCTTGCAAAGCCATACAACGCATGAACATGAGGCCGCTTGGCCGGTGGAAGTAAAAGTGTCGCGAGGTAATAAGTTTTTCCATGGAGTGAATTAAGACGCTTGCATTCTTGGTAGGAAGCTCGAAGTTTTGGCTCGAGAATTCCAGCAGCGGTTAACTCATCCATTTGTTATTTGGTTGATCCAACAATTCGCTCAGCAGCAAGGCGCCCAGAAATAAGGACCATTGGAACTCCGACACCTGGTTGGGTTCCAGAGCCAGTGAAGACAACATTTTCAAATCCCTTAGCCAGGTTCTTTGATCTAAATGGCCCGGTCTGGAAGAAGGTATGTGCCGCAGCAAATGGCGCTCCAGCTTCCATTCCTTGTGCCTGCCAATCAAGTGGCGTGGTCATATGTTCAACTTCAATACTGTCGCCGAATCCATCATAACCACGGGCTTCCATCGTCGAAATCATTTGATCACGATACTTTTTGGCATCGCGCTTCCAGTCGATATCTGCCGTTAAATTCGGAGTAGGGAAGAGGATGTAATAGGAATTCTTTCCGGCAGGCGCCAAATTCTTATCGTCGTGAGTAGGAACGGTGACGAGCAAGCTTGGATCTGTCATAAGTTTCTTCTTATTAATTAATTCATCAAAGACGCCATCCCAGGACTCGCCGAAGTGAATATTGTGATGAGCCAAACGATCGTAGCTCTTTGATGAACCGACTAGAAGCGTCACGCATGAAGGAGAGTAGTTAAGGCGTTTTACTGATGGCGGAGTGCGGCCCAAAAGTTCTCGCCAAGCGATCGGTAGATCAGGATTTAAAATAAGTGCATCGCACTCAATTCTCTCGCCAGTATGTGTAATCACAGCCGTTGCGCGACCGCCTGAATGTTCTACGGAGGTGACGGTCTGGTTATATTTAAATTCAACGCCATGTTTTGCAGCGGCGCCAGCTAAAGCGCGCGGAACTGCGTGCATACCACCCTTAGGAAAGAAGACGCCATTTACTGAGTCCATATATGCAATAACGGCATAAATGGCCAGGGCTTGTTGCGGACTTACGCCGGCATACATAGCTTGAAATGAATAGACCTTTTGAGTGCGCGGATCTTTTAGATACTGCGCAACCTTCGGAGCTAAACGACGAAAACCACCAAGCGCTACCAGGCGAGCTAGGTTGGGTGTCAATAAGTTGAGGGGAGAATCAATATTTCGATCAATAAAATCATTCATCTCATACTTATATAACTTTGTTACGAAATCAACGTATCTTCCATAGCCGGCTGCTTCATCAGGTCCAATAACATTTCGAATCTCTTCTTGCATTCGCCCAGTTTCAGCGTGAACATCAAGGGAGGTTCCGTCATGGTAAAAGGCACGGTACAAAGGTTGAAGTGGAAGTAGTTCTAGCCAATCGGTTAAGTTTTCGCCAACACATGAAAGTGCATCTTGAATCAAATCAGGCATTGTCAAAACTGTTGGCCCAGTGTCAAAGGCATAACCTTCTTTATTAAGTAGGCCGTTTCTACCGCCTGGAACACTTTCACGTTCCACTACTGTCACCTTGCGACCCGCCCCGGCAAGTCGAAGTGCAGCGCTTAAACCACCAAGACCAGCACCAACAATTACAACGTGATCGGTTTTGCCGGATACTTTTTTAGCCATTACGCACTTCGTTTCGTGACCATGATGGCCAGTTCGCCCAAGAAGCCTTGTGCTTGCTTGGATAGGAGGGGAGTTTCAATGGACGTCATGGCCTTATTTGTCAGGGATTCAATTAAATTTTCAACCTCTGCCAACGCGCCAGAATTCCTGATTATCTCTCTGATTTGATTAACTTTTTCAGAGCTTAGGTTGGCATTACCAAGTGAACCTTCAATTTGATTTTTTTCAGATTCATTAACTCGATCTAAAGTCATCGCCAATAAAACAGTGCGCTTTCCTTCGCGCAGATCATCGCCGGCAGGTTTTCCAGTTTGGCTTGGGTCTCCGAATATTCCGAGGACATCATCGCGAAGTTGAAAGGCTTCACCAAGCGGGAGTCCGTAATTGGAATAAATTTCATAAAGCGGCTCTGGGTTAGCACTGCCAAGTGCTGCACCAAAATGGAGTGGTCTTTCGATTGTGTATTTCCCTGATTTGTATCGGGCAACCTTTAATGAACGTTCCACAGACTGTGAGCCAAGAGCTTGTTCATAGATATCTAGGTATTGCCCAGCCATTAATTCCACACGCATTTCGTCATACATTCCTAGCGCGCGAATTAATTCTTCATCGGAAAGTCCAGCGTTGTGAAGCACCTTGGCTGACCAAACCAGCGCTAAATCACCAAGCAAAATTGCGGCAGAGATGCCAAATTGTTCGGCCGAACCCTTTAAGCCCATTTCTTTGTGCATGGCTTCAAAAGCACGATGCACTGCGGGAGCACCACGTCTGGTGTCAGAGCCATCCATCACATCATCGTGCATCAAGGCACAAACGTGAATTAATTCAAGACTTGCACACGCTTTTAAAATCGAAGTCGAAATTGGCGTCGAGGTACCTAAGAACCCTACGTAGGCAAATACCGGGCGCAATCTTTTTCCGCTATCTAAAAGAAAATTCTGCATTGCCTTTGCAACTGGGATTAATTCCGAACCGATACTTTCCAAATATTTATTTTCACTGCTCACAAACGACATGAGTTCAGCATTTATTGCGCTCCGAAGGTCTGCGAGCGTTTCGGTTTTAGCGGTATCCACTCGGTAAGGGTAGCCTCTGCGCCTATGAGTATCTCCGTGGAGTTCTTCCCACCCAAGGATGAAGCGGGTGAACTACGTCTCTGGGAGGCTATGGCTTCGCTCTCAACTCTTAAGCCAGAGTTTGTCTCGGTGACCTATGGGGCTGGCGGAAGTACCCGCGATCGAACGATAAAGATCACTAAAGAGATAACCGAGCGAACAAATATTTCTACGGTCGCACATCTGACTTGCGTTGGATCCACCCGTGATGAATTACTGGAAATCCTTGGTCAGTACAAGGCGGTTGGCATCAAGAGCATCTTGGCCCTGCGTGGCGATCCTGTTGGTGGGCCATCGGTGCCGTGGGTGAAGACTGAAGGTGGATTTGATCATGCTGATCAATTAGTAGAACTTGCAGCAAACTTCGGTGGCTTTGAAATTGGCGTTGCGGCTTTTCCGGATGGTCATCCAGCAAGCGGGGGAGATGCGGAGAAAGATATTGAAGTACTACTTCGCAAAGAGCAATTAGGTGCAACTTTTGCTACAACTCAATTCTTTTTTGAAAGCGCAAAGTGGGAATCGCTGGTTTCCAAACTCGCAGCACGAGGTTCTAAATTAACGGTGATTCCGGGAATTCTTCCAATCACAAATGTTAAGCAATTAAAACGAGCGGCCGAACTCGGAGGAACGCCGATTCCAAGCAAAATTGAGAAACGCTTTGAAGCTCTTGAATCAGATGCAGAAGCGGTCAGAAAGCTTGGCGTAGAAATCGCAACCGAACTTTCTCGTGAGTTATTGGATTTGAAGGCACCGGGATTGCATTACTACACAATGAATTCCGCTAAGTCGACGCTAGAAATTGCCGCCAATCTCGGATTGCCAAGACATGGATAACTTCCTAAATACTTGGTCAGAGCTCCACGGAGGGGTTCCGATAAAGGGTTTTGTAAAACTTTGGTTGAGCTTTTCTTACCGCGTGGCAAAATTATTTGATCGCCTACGAATTAAGCCAAATACTGTAACTTCATTAGGTTTAATCGCTTCAATCCTTACTTGGATCTTTGCCAAACACTGGTCGGCCTCCTTGTTTTTACTTCTTTCGATTTTTTTTGACGGATTTGATGGATCACTTGCGATTGTTCAAGGAGTTCAATCAAAAGTTGGTGCCGTCATTGATTCAGTCGTAGATCGGGCCAGTGAAGTTTTCTGGGCCTTGGCGCTTTTTGAAGTTGGCGCGCCATGGGGAGTTATTTTTATTGCCTTGATTCTCGCCGGAACCCAGGAATATTTGCGGGCCAGGGCCGGTGGCTTGGGCTTATCTGAAATCGGAGTGGTGAGTATTGGCGAACGTCCAGTGCGCGCGATCTTTGCAATTATCGCCTTAATAACATTTCAAGTTAAGCCAAATTTAGTTCAAGCAATTGTTATCGCTTGGCTTGTCATTCAATTGATTTCTCTTCTGCAAGTTGCGCAGAGTGCCAAGAAAAGTTTTTCAAAGTAAATTATTTAGCCGGACCAATTGCTTCGGCAACAATTTCCGCGCTGATTCCAACCATAGGTAACCCGCCACCTGGATGAGCCGAACCCCCAACCAGGAAGAGATTCTTTAGCGGGGAACGATTTTTTGCACGAAGGAATGCTGATCTGGCGCCATTGCTAGATGTGCCGTAAATGGATCCTCCGGGAGCCATAACTTGGTTAGAAAGATCGAGTGGAGTTTGAAATTCCATCACGTCTAGGCGCGGTGAAACATCCAGACCTAATGCATCGAGCTTATTAATAATGTGTTCGGCATAGGTCTTTGGGTTAGCGCTCCAGTCAAAACCATTTGAGGGTTCATGCCTAGGAGCATTAACCAAGACAAACCAACTCTCTTTATCTTTGGATTTAACCATGCTTGGGTCATCCGGTACACAGATATAGATTGTTGGATCTAGGACCGGCTCCTTCTTTGTGAAGATTTGGTCAAACTCAAGGTCATAGTTCTCGGGGAAAAATATATTGTGATGGGCCATTTTGCGAGGTTGGCCTATTAGCTTTGAATTATCTAAGCCAAGTAGTAGCGAGAAGCCAGCCAATGATTTTTCCGCTTTTGCCAATTTCTTTCGTTCACTTTTTACGGTTTTATTATTTTTTGAAATCAGTTTGTTGTAAACATATTCCGCATCGGAATTAGCCACAACATAGTCTGCTGAAATCTCAACTGGGCCTAGGTTGATGCCGGTGACCTTGCCAGATGATGAGTTAATGGAAGTGACTTCACTTCCCAGGTGAATTTCAACGCCTAGTTCTTGGGAACGCGCGGCAAGTGCTTTTGAGAGTTGGCCTATTCCGCCTTCGATATGCCAGGCGCCAAAGGAACTTTCGACAAATGCAATAGTAAGCAAAACTGCTGGAACTTTGCGCGGATCTGATCCGCTATATGTTGCATATCGGTCGATTATCTTTTTGAGGTAAGGATTATTTGTATATTCGGAAGTTAACTTTCGAAGCGACTTCAAAGGCGCAATCATGTTTAAATCTTTTAAAAAGCCTTTGCGTCTAACAAGTTTAAATAGCGATTCCAATTCACTTTCAACAAAGGGGGTTCTGGCGGCATCCCACATAAACTCAGCCCGCTGCATCAAGTTGTGCCATTGACCTGCCGCTTGCTTACCGAGCTTTTGCTCAATTTCATCGCAGATGCCAGGGAGTGAAAGATTAGGGAAGGTCAGTTCAGTTCCGTCGTGAAAATGATAATTAAAAGCCGGATCAACTGGCTTAATCTTTAAGAGATGTTCGATGCGCTTGCCAGTCTTTAGAAATAAATCACGATAGACGGCCGGGAGAGTTAAAAGCGATGGGCCAGTATCGAAGGCGTAGTCACCGATCCATTTAGTCCGACATTTTCCGCCCACTTCATTGGATGCCTCATAGATAACAACTTCATGACCAAATTTTGCAAGGCGAATAGCGGCAGACATTCCGCCAACGCCGGCTCCGATTACGACTACTTTGCTCATAGCTAAACGCTCCGCCCACGCCACGAAAGATTATTGGAGGACTTTCGCTTCCAAGAGAGGGCAATTAAATAGATTAAATATCCAACAGATATCGGGTGTAGTAGGGCATAGATGGGATTTGATTTTGTCTTTAGTGCGGCAATAAATCTCGAGAGAATAATTAACGTGTAAGCAAAGGCCGATGTGAAGAAAGGGATGATTCCAGTAGCTGCGAGGAGCACGACTGCAAAGATGGTACCTAGCTTTCCGCCAAATGCTTTCCAAAGTGATTTTGTGTAGCCATCTTGTAACTGGGATGCACTTTGATACATCCGACAACTTGCAACTTCACTGCCTTCAGCCAGACCACCTTTAAAACCCTTTGCAACAAGTAATCTGGCTAGCTCTAGATCATCAAGCACTTCACCTTTAATTGCTTCATGACCACCTACGGCTAAATAGGAGTTGCGCCGAACGACTAGAAATTGTCCGTTTGCAATCGTCATAGAACGATTTGGAAAAATTTCAGCGATGCGAAGAGGCACGCTGGCAAGCCAGGACCATTGAAGTAACGGCTGAATAAGATTCTCAGCGAAAGTTCCGGTTAATTGCCTTGGGTAAGGAGAGATGTAATCCCAGTCCAACTCCTCTAACTTTCGGACAGCGCTGGCAACAGCAAATTCCAATATTCGAACATCGGCATCTAGAAATACTAAATATTCACCTGTGCCAACTTGTGCCAATTGGTGACAGGCATAGTTCTTTCCGAGCCAACCATCAGGAAGTTCTCCGCCAGTCAAAGTATTCACTGGAAAGTTTTTCAGTTGCTCTAAAGTCTTATCGCTGGAATTATCGTCAAGAACATAAATTCTAAAGTTCTCAACATCGGCAGTTTTTAGAATCGCCTTCAAACAAGGAGCGACATTATCTTCTTCGTTTCGCATCGGAATCAAAATATCTACAGTTTTTGCGATAGCCGACCCGCTTGAATTTTTTACTTTCCTGATAGTAAGTGAATTCATAACTACAAGGAAAAGCGCCAATAAATTAAGGAGAAAAATTCCCATCTTTAAAGGTTATCTGGCTTGCCGAGTGTTATTGCAAAGAAGTATGGCGCAAGAAGAATTCCCATAACTATGCCGCCAATAACAGCAACGCCCGGTCTGTGAAAGAAGAAAAAGTTTCCAACTACTCCGGAAAACAAAGTCCAACCTAAAAGAAAATCTGGGATGAATGAGTTTTCCCCATTCTTGCGGCGCTCTTTTGGTAGAACTAAATTTAAGATCGCCATGAGTCCGATTCCCGCCAAGAGCCAACCAAAGGCATTAGAAAGTGGAATGTTGCTTTCAAGTGGAACACTTGGGCCTTTTAATTTCCAACTCCATCTTCCGGCATCGACCATTTGCGGATCCAAAAAGAGATCCCACGCCATTAACCCCAGTCCGCCATAAAGAAATGCCCAGTGAGGGGTTAACTTTCGCGCCGCAATAAGTATTGGATGGGCAAGCATGATCCACGCAAAAGGAACTATTACTGGGACGCCATAAATCGCTGCACCTAAAGTTTTGCTATATGAATAACTTCCAAATGGCCAACCGGTTCTACTTCCAATTTGTTCAATAGCAAGTGCAAAGGCAAAAGTTAAAACGCCAAAAGTTAGGAAGTAGCGAAAACCAAAACTAAAGAGTGCGTGCAATAACATCGCACCAGCACCAAAATAGACAGTGAAAAGAGTTACCCATCGAAGTGTTTCTCCGTGAACCAGGGGATAGGTAACTTGTAAAAGAATTGCAATTAAGAAAGTTAAATTAAGCAAGAGCGCACTCTTGGCGCCAATTCCTCGGCGTGAATTGCGCTTTGGGCGATACTGCCTAATGGACATGGCCCAATTCTGCCTTACGGGTGAGCCTTTAGTTAAAAATCTCCGCGCTCTTGAATTATTGCGAATCTGGCAAATAACTCTTCGGAATACCAGTTCAATTCTTCGGTTTGGGCGATAGCTTTCTGGTGAGCACTTCCTTTATAGGCAAAATCCCTAAGCGCACTGGCGCTTGCCCACCTGGAGAACGTTCCCTGTAGTCCAATAGGTGCCTCACCAATTCCGATAGCGCCAAGTAAACCAATTGAATTCTTCAGACTGCTGGTAACTGGGGGAACTGCTCGCCAGAATTTTGGATTTAGCCTAGTTCGAATTCGAGCCCGGGTTATTGCCGCAATTGGTCCCGCCCAATTTGAAATCTGCGAGGCGGAGTTTTGATCGGGATTTTCAAAGGGTGATTTTCCAGACCAACTTCCCTTTGAAGTTAATGGTTGAAGTACGGCGCAGTATTCGGATTTAGCAAATTTGCGCCAGCCATTTATTACTCCAGAATTATTTATAGTTTCAAAATCTTCTTGCCTGCAGGTTAGGAGCAAACCCCAGCGCCTAGGATCGGCATCGTTGGGAGTAAAAGTTTCGCCCTTGCCGGTACCAAGCAATTTGTAGAACTTAATTTTTCGATTCACTGTTAATGGCAGGTGGTCCAACCCCATATGCCAGATTGCTAGCGGCAGATAAATCAATCTAATTCGCCAGAAATAAATGATGGTAATCATTTGGCCAACCTGGCAGTTGCGATAATTTCCGATACGACTTCATCTGGGTGATCCCACATTGGGGCGTGGCCGGATTCGGGAAGCACTAACCATTTTGCATGATCTGGCAGAAGCGAACGTTCTTGCGAAGTCTTAACTGGCAAGGTGTTGTCGGTATCCCCGAAGATGACTGTTAGCGGAATTTCACCTGAGATTTGTTTATTAAATCGCTTTCCTAACATGGCGTCCCAAGCTGAGTAGTAACCAGTAGAAGTTCCCATTGCAATTGCGGCATCCATGCATAGTTCAACTGGTAGTTCTCGCCATTTTGGTGAAACCGATTTAAATCCAATTTGGCGGGCCCATTCATATTTCAACAATTTTGGAGCTAGGTCGCGCAATCCAGCTGCCAACATTCTGGAACTTGCTGTGCCAGGAAGTCGTTTGTTGTACGGAGCAAGCCAAAGACCAGCTGGAGCCAAAGCGGTAAGCGAAGAAACACGTTCAGGTTTTGCAGCCGCTAATTCAAGTGCCGCCCAACCGCCAAGTGAGTTTCCGGCAATATGAAATTTACCGAAACCATATGCATCGGCTATTTCTAAAATGGCTAGGCCAAGTGAATATGGATCCATCTTGTGTTCAGAAAGCAGTGGTGTGTTCCCATGACCCGGCAGATCCACCAATACAACTTTGAAATGAGACTCAAGTGCAGGAGTAATCGTCTGCCAAACCGTGCTTGCCGAACCCATTCCGTGAATTAGGAATAGCGGTTCACCATTTCCGGAGACCTTGCTCCAGTAAGGTTTTTTAATCATTTGAAACAACCATGGACTTAGCGTTAGTAGCTTGAAGAAGT
>DAIOGD010000021.1:0-12516 GCA_036745395.1 Candidatus Nanopelagicaceae bacterium
TGCCAATCGTCTTCCAAGGTAATTAAGCAATTTCGCGGATCCCCTCTTTTTCTAATTAATCAACTTATTACACAAACATTGGGGCGACTCTCTCGAGCCACCCCAACATTCGTTTCAAGCTTTGATGCTTTTACTGCGGTAAAGAAATAATTAAATAATTATTGCTTTACATACAGAGCTGGGAACAAGAGAGCTCCCTGAGGTAGCCAGAAGCTTGCGCCGCCAACCTTTGAACCCCAGTATTCCTGCTCCATTGAGAACAATGGACGTATTGCCCAGTACTCATCGGTCACAACCTGAGCAAGTGCTTTCCACTCAGCTGATTGCTTTGCTCGATCAGTTTGACCCATGTTTGCAACTACACGTGTATGCCAGGCGTCATAACCGATTCCTGGATCGGCAGTTGTCTTACCTGTCCAGTTCCAGTTTTGAATCTCATCAAATCCACCCTCTTTGATTGTCAAAGGAGGGATTACGGTTGATGCGTTAGCCCAGTCAGCTCCCCAACCAGCGGTTGAGATATCGCCTTGCTTGGCTGGATTTTGCACTGTTGGGTAGTACTGAGCAGATGGAATGAAGTTAAAGTTAACTTGGATACCTGCTGCATTCAGCGCTGTCTTAATAAGTGTTGCAGCCTTTTGACCGGTTGCAGTGTTTGCTACGTCCCAGTTGATGCCCTTCTTAGGGTCTGTGACACGTGCGTATGTATCTGGACACGACTTCGCTGCATCCGCCAAAACCGACTTTGCGTAAGTTGGGTTTCCAGCGATATTGAAGTTCGAATCGTGGATTCCGCCGTGAGTCGCAGCGTAGTCAATTCCAGCTAGTGGATTGATCACGCTATCGCCGAGCTTGCCATAGAAACGAACGCCACCAGCAAGGTCGATTAGAGCCTTGTTGTTGACTGCAAAGAAGACGGCCTTGCGAACGTCTAAGCAATCCATATGCCCTGGAGTTACGTTTGTTGCGTAGTAGCGAGTGTATGGACCAGTTACGTTCATTCCGCGACCGGCAGTGGAGCTGGCATTGAAGAACGCTGCTTGGTTTGCAGGTTGCATAGCTTGGTCGTAGTTGACTGCATTTGGTGTTGAATCCTTCAAGAAGATCTGGTCGCGAACATCTTCAGAGATGCTAAAACGCATGATTACTTGATCAGGATATGCGGTACGTACTGAGTCAGTAGCTGCGCTCCAGTTTGGATTGCGGACAAGAACCATTTCTGCACCAGACTTATATGACTTGATCTTGTATGGACCAAGAGCCATTGGGCTCATGTCGTACTTATCACCCTTATCTGCAGATGCCTTTACTGGTGACATAGCTGGATAAGTTCCGAAGTAGTTGAAGTCACCAATCGGTGCATTCAAGTGGAAGGTGATGGTGTTTCCATTACATACAACAGCCTTGTCAAACAATGCTTGACCGGTCTTCTTGTATGGACCCTTATATGCAGATGATCCATCCTTTTCGGTTGGAATATCTAAGTATTGGATTGCATATGTTGGACCATCGGTCAAAACATCGGTAGCAAAAGCGCGTGAAACGCCATACTTCTCATCCGCACATGTAAGTGGTGAACCATCTTCCCACTTGATGCCGGACTTCAAAGTGAAAGCCCAAGTCTTACCGCCATCGGATACGCGACCAGTATCGGTTGCCAAATCTGGCTTTAGTTGGAAACCTGCTTGACCCACAGTTGGGTTGTAACTTAATAATGTGCGGAATAAATAAGTGTTTAGGAATGCAATATCTACACCGGTATAAACGCGGGTTGGATCAGCATGCGCGAATGAATCCGCATTTGTAATGTAATAAAGAGTTCCGCCAGTGCGGCTATCTGCGTTCGCTGAAGAAGCTGTAGCAACGATTCCTGTTGCTGCAAGTGCCACTGCAGAAAGAGATGCAATTAGTCGAACTTTGCTGGAACGAAATTGGCTCTTAGCCATTTATTCCCCTTCCAAGGATGATTGGCTTGTGCCATCTGAGGGAGTGCCCATAGCCAACGTAAGTTACTCGTGAGTTTAACCTGAAATTCACCGAAAATTAAGATGGAAAGCAGGCTAAAAGGGTGGGTTAGCGATCGCTCTTGGAATCTAAGGCGTCGCGAAGGCCATCACCGAATAGGTTCAGCGCCAAAACCACAATGATCACCATTCCTGCAGGGATCGCTAAGTAGGCCGGATCGCGTTGCCAGAAATTCGTTGCATCGTTGAGGACTAATCCCCATGTTGAACCAGGTGCCTGTACGCCAACTCCCAGGAAGGAGAAGACTGCTTCGGCCGCCAAATAGCCAGGAAGTGAAATCGAAAGGTAGACAATTGCAAGCGGCCATAAGTTCGGCAGAATCTCTTTAAAAATAATTCGCATATTTGATGCGCCTTGAGTTCTAGCCGCCAAAATAAATTCTTTCTCGCGAATTGATAAAACTTGCGATCTAACAACACGGAAGAATCCCGGCCAACTAAATACAACAAGAACTGAAACCATCACAATAATTCGCGCTCCGTTGTGATGCGCCAGCCCCATCGCTTCAACACGAAGCGAGAGCGGATATGCCAAAGCTACGTACATGAATGTGGTTGGGAAAGCTAAAAGGAAATCCGCGATTCGGCCGAGTGAGTTATCCAAAATTCCACCTATAAAGGCAGCAGATATTCCTAGAAATAAACCGATCGCAACAAAAGCGATACTTGTAAGGATGGCAATCGAAAATGAAATTCTTGATCCATAAATTAGAAGTCCAAATAGATCGCGACCAACACCAGGTTCAAGTCCAAATGGGTGGTGCCAACTTATGCCGCCACCAAACCCTTTTGGTACGCCACCGTCGCCAAGGACATTTGGATAAACGGTTGTGTTGTCTACGTTAAAAATTTTTGTAACAAGTGGTGCTAAGAAGGCAATTACTACAAAGAAAAGGGCGACCCCGGCTGAGATCATCGCGGCCTTATTGCGCTTAAGTCTCATCCAGGCGATCTGTCGTGGACTGCGTTGCGCTAATTCTGGTGTGGTTAGATCGCTGGTTTCTGTTGCTGCAGTCATAGGGTAGATAATAACCACATGAGTGAGTTTGGATTCAAGGTCGAAGCGGAGTTGCCAAACTCGCAAGGCCGGGCCGGAACTATTCAAACCCCGCATGGACAAATTCAGACTCCCGCTTTTATTCCAGTAGGCACCAAAGCCACCGTTAAATCAGTTCTTCCCGAATCGATGAAGGAATTGGGCGCGCAAGCACTTTTAGCTAATGCCTATCACCTCTACTTGCAACCCGGTCCAGAGATTGTTGATGAGGCTGGTGGCGTTGGGAAATTCATGAACTGGTCTGGACCGACCTATACCGACAGCGGAGGTTTCCAAGTTCTATCTCTCGGAGTTGGCTTTAAAAAAGTCATTGCCATGGATGAACAAACCTTTCGATCCGATGAAGTTATTGCTGATCACAAAGAACGCCTAGCTCATGTCGATGATGATGGCGTTACTTTTAAATCTCACTTGGATGGATCGATGCATCGCTTTACCCCGGAAATTTCGATGCAGGTACAACACCAATTGGGCGCCGACATAATTTTTGCTTTCGATGAATGCACGACCCTCCATAACACTCGCAAATATCAAGTTAAATCCTTAGAACGCACACGCTTATGGGCCAAGCGCTGTTTAGTCGAGCACGGCAAATTAACTCGCGCTAGGTCTAACAAGCCCTATCAAGCATTGTGGGGAGTTTTGCAAGGCGCCCAATACGAAGACCTTCGGAGAAGAGCCGCGAAAGATTTAGCCGAATTGAATGAAGATGGCATTACCTTTGACGGCTTTGGTCTTGGTGGTGCGCTAGACAAAGAGAATTTAGGAACGATCGTAAGTTGGATGACAGAAGAACTCCCCCGCGAAAAACCACGTCACCTTCTTGGAATTGGTGAACCCGATGATCTCTTTGTTGGAGTAGAAAATGGTGCTGACACCTTTGACTGTGTAGCGCCCTCAAGACAAGCTCGGACTAGCGCGGTATTTACTACAGAAGGTCGCACAAACCTAACCAATGCAAAGTTCAATCGCGCTTTCAATCCGATTCAAGAAGATTGCGATTGCTATACCTGTAAGAACTACACCGCTGCCTACTTAAACCACTTATTCCGCAGCAAAGAGATGCTGGCCTCGACCTTGGCGACAATTCATAACGAGCGATTTATCGTCCGCTTAGTCGATCAAATGCGCGAGACTTTGATATCCGGTCAATTCCACGACTTCAAAAAGGAATTTATGGGCAGGTTTTATTCAAGCAACCTCAAAGGATCGCTTGCTTAGTCCCATCCAATAGCCTTCAACTTCCATCGAAGGTGCAACCTCTGCATTGGTTGCGGCGCCTAAAGTTATAAAGATTGGCGCGAAGTGCTCAACTGTTGGATGTGCGTATGGCAATCCCGGGGCAAGTTTTTTGTAGTTCATTAGTTCATCGATTGCGCCACGTTCTAATACTTCCTTTGCCCAGATATCAAACTCAACGCTCCACTTTGGTGGTGTTGCTTCAATACGGAACTCGGTCAGAAATGGAAGTCCATGAGTTAAGAAGCCACTGCCAATAATCAAAACGCCTTCATCGCGAAGTGGGGCCAACTTCTTTCCAATTTCAAATAATTTCTCTGGATCGTGAGTTGGGATCGACATCTGAAGAACTGGTACATCGGCATCTGGATACATCTTCATCAATGGAATATATGCACCGTGATCCAAGCCGCGACGATGTTCTGTAACAGGTTCATTCATCAGACCCTTAATTCGAGCAGCTAACTCTGGTGCACCTGGTGCGCGATATTGTATGTTGTAATACTTCGGAGCAAATCCTCCGAAGTCATAGATGAGAGGCGTTCCGGTCTCGGTAGAACTTAAAGACAATGGCGCTGATTCCCAATGCGCACTAACAATCAGGATTGCAGTCGGCTTCTCAAACTTTGCAGACCATGCGCTTAATTCCCCACTCCAGATTGGATCATCCAAAAGTGGTGGCGCGCCATGTCCGATATAGAGTGCTGGGGCTTTGGTTGTCATTTAGCTAGTTTACTCAACCGCTGCCTGGCCACCATCTGGCTTGGCGATTCTGGGCCAAGAATTGCAATAAAGATATTTAATGAGATCCGAGCCAACTTCAACCAAACTTTGCGCCGTGCTTTTAATCCAAGGATTTGTAATTCATTTGGATCTAAAGTGGCGATCGCGGCATTTGCCAAGATCCGATAAAAGAAGAGCCCGCCTAAGCCAAAGGGTGGCTTCAAAATAAATTTAACAACTTGCTCCGTTGCTGGGACTCGTGCCAGATCTTTTTCCCGAAAATCTTCTAAGCAGGCTTCTAACTCTGAAACCGATTTTGGAGCGCTTGTTAAACCAAGTGGAATTGCACTTAGTGCCCATTCCCGTACATAGGCATCGGCACCCTGTGAAATCGGATAACCGAGAGCCTGGTGAGCTTTAAGAAAGGAATTCGTAAAAGCACAATGCACCCAAAGCAAGAATCTTGAATCTTGCGCCCGATAAGTTTCGATTGCACCAGATTTGTTTTGGAATTCACCTGATACACGTTTATGCATTTCGTTTACACGCAGCGCTTCTCGTTCAACAACTTCCTTGCTGGCAAAGGTTGTGATTGTTAGCCAACGCGTCGTACCGGCAAGTCGACCCATGGGATCGGTTTCATATCGTGAATGTTGTGCAACACCAGCAAGCGGTGCTGGATGAGCTGCTTGCAAAAGTAAGGCGCGTATTCCACCAACAAGAGTCGCGATACAGCCATGAACCTGCCAGACGGCGCTATCTTCATCGAATAATCCGGCGCCACCAATTGAAATACTTTCAACCCAATCTGGGCGACCATCTTTCGAACCAGAAACGTTTTGGCGAAACTTATCGGCCAATGGTTTGGTTAAGAAGAAATTATGAAATTGCGGCACCAGCAGCGCGAACCTTTGCGGCAGCCTTTGCGGCAGCAATTGATTCTTCCTTCTTCGGAATTAGTGATTCCATTCCTGGAACTACGCCGGCCAAAGTTAATTCGGCAAGAATGATCTCAACATCTGTTGAACCAAGTGCGCTTGCAACGAGCTTTAGGTAACCGGTTTCGTAATCCCAGCCGTGGCGAGGAGCGCCCTCGGCGTATGAACCACCTTGTGCAACGATGAAGGTAACTTTCTTGCCCTTAAGACCATCGGCGCCAGAACCATCTAACACACCAGGAATAATCAACTGATCGAAATAGGCTTTGAGAACTGAAGGGACAGACCAGTTCCACATCGGTGTTGAAATAACAATGTGGTCCGCTGAAGTAACTTCATTTATTAGCTCGTGTCGGAAATTGTGCTTTGCTGCAGCCGTAGCTGAGCGACCTTCTTCAGGTGTGTAGCCGGCAAAGATTGCTTCGCCATCTAGGTGCGGAATTGGATCCTTTGCGAAGTCACGAGATATTACTTTTCCATCTGAATTCTTCGCCTTCCAGGCTGAAACAAATTCGGAAGTAATTGAACGAGAAACTGAATGTTCGCCACCGGGGCTAACTTCGATTTGTAAAAGTATTGACACAAATGCTCCTTAGATTTAGTTGAATCTTCAACTATTGAAACATATCCCATTAAGAACTTATTCCCTAATCGATGCGATGTGACCTTAATCCCAGGCATCTCTCCCCTACGATCTGATGCGTGAAGATTCTTCTGCCACCAAGTGAAGGCAAGAATTCACCCACGAAACTTCGAAATCTAGATTTGAAAAAACTTGCATATGCGAAAGAGTTGCAAGAGCTCCGTAAGAAAATTTTGTCGGCTCATAAGGAGATTGATCAAAAGAGAGCAGATTTGGCTAGCAACGTTTACAGCGGAGTCCTTTATCAAGAACTGGATTTTGATTCGCTAAATTCAACAGCAAAGTCGCGGGCAGAGAAATCAATCCTGATCTTTTCTGCTGCATATGGGGTCGTGAAAATCGATGACTTGATTTCCTCCTACAAATTTAAACCGGTTGCCAAATTTTGGCGGGCAACGCTCGATGAAGCACTTGCTGATCTTTCGGATGAATTGATTGTCGATTGTCGTTCATCTACCTATCAATCTATGTGGGCGCCCAACCCAGAAAATACTGTTGCAATTCGAGTCTTTACATTGGTAGGAGGCAAGAAGAAAGTAATTACCCACATGTCCAAGAAAACTCGTGGTGAAGTTGTTCGGTATTTACTTAATGGTTCGGCGCCAAAATCCCCGCTAGAGTTATTTAAATTACTTAAGAAGGATTTTAAATGTTCATTAATCTCACCCACAGGCACTGGAACTTGGTTTATTGATGTCATCGCAGAATGAGCCGCTTGTCGTACTCCTCCACGGCGGATATTGGCGCGAGCAACATGGACCAGAACATCTCGAACCATTAGCCCAGGTACTTAGAGGACACGGTTTTGAAGTCGCTCTGCCTGAATATCGCCGCAAAGCTGGTGACCCATACTTAACTACAACCGATGTGAATACAATTCTTAAGACGTTTTCAGATCGCAAAGTAATTCTGGTTGGGTACTCCGTTGGGGGTCAATTGGCGCTTTTGTCGGCAGCACTTTTCTCAAATATAAAAGCAATCTTGGCGCTGGCTCCTGTAACAGATCTTCTTAAAACTGAAGCGGAAGAACTTGGCGATGGTGCAACCAAGGAATGGCTACCCAATTCCGCAATTGAATACCCAGATTTAGATCCGATGCGGTCTGAGGTTCCCCTGCTTCCCATGATTTTTATTCATGGCGACATCGACGTCAGAGTGCCACTAAGCACGAGTATTAGTTATGTTGAAAAAGCCAAGAACGATGGCAAAGAGATCGAACTTATTACCCTAAAAGGTGTTGGGCATTTTGACTTAATCGACCCAGAAAATTTCGCGGTCGATTCAATACTTTATGCTCTTAAACGTTTAAGAGATTACTAATTTAGCGAAGCGAAAGCTTCTTCTAAAACCCCAAGTGCGTCACGAAGAAGTTCTTCGGTTATGACAATTGGTGGCAAGAAGCGAATCACGTTTGCGTAAGTTCCGGCGGTAAGAACTAAAACGCCTTTGCTCTGGCAATACTTAACGACTGATTGCATCGCAGCGCTATTTGGTTCGGTTGTTCCTGGTTCAACTAATTCAATAGCTTGCATTAGTCCACGGCCACGAACTTCACCGATGATTGAATACTTCTTAGCTAACGACTGAAGCGATTCGGCGAGAATCTTTCCTAGATAGTTGGCGCGTTCTACCAACTTGTCTTCTTCAAGAGTTTCAAGGGTTCCAAGTGCAGCAGCACAAGCCACTGGGTTTCCACCATAGGTTCCGCCAAGACCAGCAGCATGTACTGAATCCATAATTTCGGCGCGACCGGTTACACCTGCAAGCGGTAATCCGCCTGCAATTCCCTTTGCAGTAATGACGATATCTGGAACCACATTCTCTTCTTCTACGGCGAACATATGGCCGGTACGAGCGAAACCGGTCTGAACTTCATCGGCGATAAAGAGGATTCCATTTTCCGATGCAAACTTAGAAAGTCCTGGCAAGAAACCTTTTGGAGGAACCACAAAGCCACCTTCGCCTTGGATTGGTTCGATAAGAATTGCCGCAACGTTGTGGGCACCGATTTCTTTTTCAATCTTGCTTGCAACCATGGCGAGCGCATCTTGCGCCATAGTTTCCTTTGGTCCTACCCAGTGAAGTGAGTAAGGCATTGGTACTCGATAAATTTCTGGCGCAAAAGGTCCAAAGCCTTCTTTATAAGGCATGTTCTTTGCAGTCAGTGCCATCGTTAAGTTGGTACGACCATGATAGGAATGTTCAAACACAACAATTGCCGGACGCTTTGTGTAGTGACGCGCAACCTTCACGGCATTTTCTACAGCTTCTGCACCTGAGTTAACTAGTAACGACTTCTTCTTAAATGTTCCAGGTGTGATGCGATTTAGAATTTCGCAAACTTCAATGTAATTCATGTATGGCGCAACTGTGAAACAAGTATGGGTAAAAGCTTGTACTTGTTCAATTACGCGATCTACAACCCGGCTATTTGCGTTACCAACGTTTGTAACACCGATGCCAGAACCAAGATCGATGATTTGATTACCGTCGATATCAAGCAGGATCGCGTCGCTCGCTTGTTCGATGATTACTGGAATAGCCATGCCAAGTCCACCAGAAGTCGCTTCTGTACGACGCTTTAGCGCCTCAATAGATTTTGGTCCCGGAATAGCGGTAACCAAACGACGTTCTTGTGACAATTTGGTGGTTGTGGTCATGGCTAAAGTCTAGAGCCATATTTCTCCCTCACTCGAATTGAAGTTAGGCTTGCGCTGTGAATAACAACCGTGAGTTACGTCAAAGCGCTCCACTGCTAGACGCCTACCTTGCCTACTTCGAGAGCAAGCGAACTCCCTTCACTATTCCAGGTCACAAGCAGAGAGCTTCCCGCCTAGATGCTGGACTCGGTCAAGTCGTTGATACGGATACTCCGCTCTACGGTGGCCTTGATGAAATCAAATTAACCAACCAGGTTTTAACTCATGCTGAATCTCTAGCCGCAAAGCTCTGGGGAGCTGACTTCGCCCGTTTCTCAACCGGTGGTTCAACCCATGCAAATCAGGCGATCATCCTCTCTTTAGGTAAGCCCGGCGACAAGATCGCGGTTTCAAGAACCGCACACCGTTCCGTACTCAGCGCACTTGTTCTCGCGGGCCTTGAACCGCTCTGGCTATCCCCCGATATTGATAGCAAAACCGGAGTTCCAATTGGAATTAGCGTTGATGAGTTCCGCAAAGTAGTAAACCAAAAACCAATCGCGCTGCTTCTTACTGAACCTGGCTACCTTGGAACAATCTCTGACCTACCACTTCTAATTGATGAAGCCCATGCCCATCGAATCCCAGTAATTCTCGATGCCGCATGGGGTGGTCATTTTGGATTCCACAAAGATTTACCAAGGCATGCTTTTCAAATTGGCGCCGATGCTTTAATTACTTCAACACATAAAGCACTGCCCGGTTACAGCGCATCCGCGCTTTTGCTTGCAAAGGGAACTTACTTAAACCTGGCTCGCATTGAACAAAGCTTCGAAACTACCCATACAACTTCACCGGCAGGTGCACCACTCGCATCAATTGATGGTTGCCGAGCACTTTTAGAAACTCGCGGCGCGGAATTAATTGAGGAACTCCTAAAAAATATATCTGAATTCAAGGCCAAGGTTCAGGCTAATTTTGGCCTGCCTATTTTCCTAAACACCTCAGATTTCTTGCCCTACCGATTTGATCCAACCAAAGTAGTTTTACGCGCACAACAACTTGGCGCATCGGGAGTTGAAATCGAGAAGGAACTTCAAAAGGAAAATATCCGAGTTGAAATGGCCGACCGCGACACAATTGTCTTCTTAACTACATTGGCCGATTCAAAAGAAGAATTCGATATTTTGACTGAAGCTTTAATCCCAATACTAAAGAAAGTTCAGTCAGCTCCACGAGAATCAGCAACTTCGCTTAGTTGGTCGGTAGTTCCAACAAAGGGAATCTCCATGCGTGATGCCTACTTTGCCGATACCGAATTAGTCCCCGCCGCAAAGGCGATCGGACGAATCAGTGCAGATTTAATTGCTCCTTATCCGCCTGGCGTCGCGGTAGTTGCCCCGGGTGAAGTTTTAACCGAGCAAATTGTTACAGGATTAACCGCAACTAAGGCCGCCGGTGTCCGCATCGCCTACGCAACCGATCCCACGCTAAATACTTATAGAGTCACTATCTAATCATGAAGAACATAATTCGCGATTTAGGTACCGAGGATAAATCCCAATGGCTTCCGTTGTGGCATGGCTATTTAACTTTTTATAAAACCGCACTAACGGATGAACAGACAGATTTAACTTGGAATCGATTGTTGGATCCAGAATTTAATCTTTATGCAAAAGTAATTGAGCAAGACGGGAAACTAGTTGGTCTAACCCACTTTTCATTCCAGACTTCAACGTGGGCTATGAAGAATTATTGCTACCTGCAAGATTTATTCGTATCCCCAGAACAACGAGGCCAAGGTTTGGGCCGAGCGCTGATTGATTGCGTTAAAGAGATCGCCATTAAAGAAGGATCTAGTCGTCTTTATTGGAACACCGATCGAACAAATGAAACTGCCAGAAAGTTATACGACACCTACACATCAGAGTCTGGGAAGGTTCAATATCGGGTCCGTCTTAACCCTGATGCTGATTAATTACTTATGCAAAACTTATTTCTAAACTCGCTGGCACTCATTTCGTAAATCTCTTCAGGGCCATCTTCTTCATCAATTTGCTGGCCAACATGCGTAAAGCCAAACTTGTTAATTATTGAGATTGAAGGCAAGTTCGAAGCCGAAACTGTATATCTCAGTGTCCTGACCTCAGGTTGATCTATAACCCATTTCCACATCGCTAAAACAGCTTCCGTTCCAAAACCTTGGTTTCTAAAATTCTCATCAATGCCAAGACCTATTTCAATCATTCCATCCGGATCTGGCGCACTGTGAAACGAAGTACTTCCGATGATTTCGTTCGTATCCTTTAAAACTATAAATCTCACAAACCACTTATTTAATTCTGGGTTTGATTTGACCTGAGGGACCCGCCAACGAAGTGGTCCAGATTCCTTGACTAAAACACCATACGGATTTGCGTAGGGCTTTTCAGAATAAATAGAGTCATTGGTTGGATCCTCAAATAAGGTAATCAAATCTTTTGAATCGATATGGTGAAGCGCAAGGCGCTCACTCAGAATAACTGATTCACTAGCCATAAAAATTCCTTAGTTAAGTCTGCGACCACGATCTTCGACATTTTCATCATGGCCTGCATCGCGTAGCCTGATTTCTCTGGATCCGGATTTCCAAGGCATTCTCCCAATTGCTTAGGAACGATCTGCCATTCAACCCAATGTAATCCTTGCCAAGTATTGAAAAATTAACCGTAAAAGCTTTCCCGTCAGGGCCCTTTGCCACATTCGTAACTTTCCCATCAGGGAAAATGTTTACATAGAAATTTGCAGCTTCTTCTGCTTGCGAATCGAACCAGAGCATGTGGCTTATTGAGGGCATTTGGGAACAGTACCTTAAACTTTTCTCGTGGATTCATTTGAACAGGAAGTTTCCGAAAGATGGGGCAACTCTACAGAATTCATCGAATCAAAAGAGCGCACCTCAAAATATCGGTCAGAAGATTTCCAAGCAGCAAAAGTTGACCAAGAAGCTGTAACCGAGAGATTTGCCAATGCCTTTGGAAATAGCGTTGATTTCAAGTCGAAAGAAGTACAAGAAATTGTAATTTCCCATCGCGATGCAATATCGAAGTGGTTCTACCAATGTTCTGTGGAGATGCAGAAGAATTTAGCTCGGATGTACGTTTCGGATGAAAGATTTAAGAAGTATTACGATGGTCGAGTCCGTGGCCTAGCCCAGTATGTTCATGACGCGATCATGGCCGCAAAGTAAATTAAGCGGCTACTCGCACTTACA
>DAIOGD010000022.1:0-12442 GCA_036745395.1 Candidatus Nanopelagicaceae bacterium
AAGTTGTTAACTATCCAAATATCTGGGGCGTTGGCGATGTAACTGGCGCAAAAGGTCCTAACGGTCGCTTCCTGCCGATGGTTGCACCAGTTGCAATGCAACAAGGTCGCTTCGTTGCCGATCAAATTCGCCGAAAAGTTAAGGGTGAAAAGTTAAAAGAATTTAAATACATGGATAAGGGCGCGATGGCAACAATTGGTCGCCACAAGGCCGTGGTTCAAGTGAAGAAGATTAAATTCTCTGGTTTCCCAGCTTGGTTTACTTGGTTATTCCTCCACCTCTTTTACTTAATGGGTGGGCGCAACCGGATCGGCACCATCGCTGATTGGTGTTGGAACTACGTAACCTTTGATCGCGGTAATCGCCACATCATGGACTCGATGTAGCGAGAGAATGTAATGCGATGAAAAAAGGTTACCTGAATCTTCGGGGACACCAAGTTTTTTCATTTCATTGGCGCGGACGTAAAGACCCAGTACTACTTCTACATGGTGGGCTAAGTTCCACCGAATCTTGGGAACATCAAATTCGTCCATCGGTAAAGGGCCACGAAATATTTGCCTACGATCGAAGCGCGCATGGTCGCACCGGGAGCCGCGAAGGTTTCTATCACTTTGATTTTCAAAGAGATGAAGCGATTGCATACATTGAAGATGTAATTAAAGAACCAGTTCACCTAATTGGTTGGAGCGATGGTGGCATCATCTCGTTGCATATCGCACTCAAGCGTCCTGATTTAGTTATGTCAATGGTCTTAATCGGAACCAACTTCTCGCACGATAGCGATCTGATGTTTGGCAATGAAGAACCAGTAATCGAAATTAGCGATGAGGATCGGGCCCGCTTTGCCAAGACCTCGCCGGATCCAGCCCATATGCAAGAAGTTATTATTCGAAAAGCATTCCAAGTTTGGGCCAGCGAACCAAACCTAACTACCGGCGATTTAGCAAAGATCGAATGTCCAACACTTGTACTTACCGGTGATGACGAACCATTCTCAAATCACCATAGCGTTGATTTATACGAAGCACTTCCAAATGGACGCCTGGCAATAATTCCAGGTGCCTCACACATCGTTGTCAAAGAAAAGCCGAAGCTAATGAATTCGATGATCAAAGATTTTTATCGCAATATGGCCTTCCCAATAACAAAGATGCCGAATTTGCGAAAAGAACGCCAACTAGAAATCGAAGGCAATTAAGCTCGGCGTAACCACAAAATCCGATTGCGATCTTCCGGCGCCCCAGCCATTAGTTCAAGATCAAATTCACCACTTCGACGCTGCCAGTGATTTGCCGAAAGAATTCTGGATATACCGGCAAGTGAAATTGGATTTTCAAGATCTTTTTTCGCCTCTTCCAAATCTATAGGGCTTTCATGATCAAAGACCGACGTAACTATTCCTATTGAATTTCCAACTTTAGTAATGTCAACAATTCGGCCTTGTTGTGGCCAGTCAATGTTCGACGCAGTTTGAATATGCCAGAAACCATCGAAACCTTCATTTCCTATGTAATCCACATTGTGGGTGTGATTGTGTCCGGCCAACCAGAGAATTATCCGATTATGTTTTATTAATTCAGCCACCAATTCTTCTTCACCAATTCTTCGATCAGCACCTTCTGGGGCGTAGAGATTAAAAAAGGTGTGAACAGGGTGATGCGATAGCAAAATAAAATATTTTGGCGTTGGATCTTTCAACACTTCTTTAAGCCAATTGAATTGCTTTTCGTCAAGAGATCCTTGCCAACCACCATTTGTATTGACTGAATCCATGGAAATTAAGCGAATTTCGCCAATATCTTTATACCAATATTTTGTTCCATCAGCCTTGTTTTCTTCAGTCAAGCCATGGCCGTGACCGCAATCCAAATGGATCTTCGCCCAGTCACTTGGTTGATTAAAAGTTCGATTAGCATCTGGTGTGACGTCGTGAAAGTCACCACCTTCAAACTTTGAATACTTTGTCGGCCCAACTTGAGTGAAATTTCCGAACATCTCACCCAAGTCAGTATCCGGTGCTATTCCTGCTACGCGCTTGTCCCCTGTCGCGAAGGCAGTTAACACATCGTCTGAAACAACTGTTCCTTGCAAAAGTGCGTCATGGTTGCCATGAGTTGCAAACCAGGTGTGCTTTAAACCCTCTGCTGTGAAAGGCTTCCTGACTGCATTAGTTATTCCGGGAATCGTTGGCATTCCATAAAGGGAACGCGGGTAATCATCTTCCAAACCTTCCGGGGTTCCTTCCGGGTTCCAGTAGGAGCGGTCATATTTGGCTGGATCCGTGGTTGCAACGCCCTCCCACTTTGATAAATCACCGCTATCGGGATGAACTAATCCACCATCCATCAAATTTAGATACCAATGAAGTTCGTTTTGCTGGGCATTATCTGTTACATCTCCAGTGACGACGACTGCATCAATTGCTCTGTTTGTATGTCCTATTTCAATTTTATTTACGGTTCGAATCATAGATTCGAGCGTTTGAGTAGTCATGATTTCTTGCGCCCGATATGTTCCAACCAATTTAACGAGTTCCGACATTGGGTGATGAGGATCAGCAAATCGATCCATTATTTCAACTCGGGCTGGCGATTGGGCATCGCAAACATGTAGGTCAGAAATGTGAATAAGCGAAAGAATAGTTTCCGCGGTTTCGGAGGGTTTTCTACCAGTTAAGGGTTCACCGTCTGCAACCTCTAAATTTCGCCAACCCTTTTCATTTGCCTGGCCCCGATTGATTCGAGTCTTTGTTGTATCAGAATTAGGCACTTTCAACCATTAGCTCATCCGCGGCAATCTTGAAGGAAATTCGATCGCCAATTTCGATTCTCTTAACATCTTTGCTCGCAAGATTTAGGTGAACAATTGGATACCCTTCAATTGCAACTCCAATCTTTGTTAGTGGCCCTAAAAATGATTTAATCGCAACAATTCCATTTGTTGCTTCTGGATCAGACTCTGAAACTAGATGTAGCGACTCTGGGCGAACGAGCGCGTTAACTTTTTTTCCATCATCAAATTCCATAGAGAATTCAGAAAGTGCAATCTTCTGACCTAAAACCTTTACATTCCCTTTGCCGGTGACTTCGGCAGGAATTCGATTCGCGATGCCGACAAAGGATGCAACGAAAGGTGTTGCTGGTTTGTTGTAGAGATCGGATGGAACTCCAATCTGCTCAAGCTTTCCATTTCTCATTACTCCGACTCGATCGGCCATTGACATAGCTTCTTCTTGATCGTGAGTGACAAAAAGCGTCGTGATTCCGAGTGAAAGTTGTAAACGTCTAATCTCATCGCGAAGATTGGTTCGTACTTGTGCATCCAACGCCGATAAGGGTTCGTCAAGCAAAAGGACCGACGGTTCTATCGCCAGTGCTCGCGCAAGCGCTACACGTTGTTGTTGACCCCCGGAAAGTTGGTGTGGGAACCTATTTTTCTGAGTTGGGAGTCCAACTAGTTCTAAAAGCTCTATGGACTTTTTCTGCTGCTTTTCCTTCGAAACTTTGCGCATTTTTAGTCCAAAGGCGACATTCTCCAAAACAGTTAAGTTTGGGAACAAAGAATAGGCCTGGAAAACCATTCCCATATTTCTCTGATGTGCTGGAACGCCAGAAATATTTTGATCATTAATTTTTATAGACCCAGAATCATGGTGTTCTAATCCAGCAACAATTCTAAGCGCTGTCGTCTTACCGCAACCTGAAGGACCAAGTAGCGCTACAAGTTCGCCTGACTTTATGACTAGGTCGAGCTTGTCTAGCGCTTTAACTTCGCCAAACTTTTTTGAAACATTCTTTAATACTAACTCGCCTTTTTTCATTATTCCTCCACTTTTTTCGTTCGTGCACCAAAGATCGTGAAATTTAAAATAATTAAAATTAGGAAAGCTGCAGCAAGTGAAAAAATTGAGAGTGCGATCGCGCCCACAATATTTTGTTGGGAGATCGAAGTAACCCAAGTTGGGAAAGTATCCCAATGCAAAAGTACGGTCAAAGTAAACTCTCCAAGTGATAGCGCAGTAGCAATGAAGACCGCACCTATAACTGCAGAACGTATTACTGGGAGAATTACTCTAATTATGGTGTTAAACCAATTTGCGCCCAATGATCGCGCTGCTTCGGTAAGAGTTGCTAATGGGATTGCCGCAATTCCCGTGTCAAGTGTCCGATAGGTGTATGGCATTGCAAGAACTGCAAACATGAGCGAAAGTTCATATTCGGTTGACTGCAACCAAGTTGGAAAAGCTGATTGTGCACCTATGGCCAAGGCAACTACTGGAATAACCAAGGGCAAAATAGTTAAGAATTCCATGAGCGGACGAAGGGATTGTGCACGCAGGTGTAACCAAACTACCGTTGGCACCATAAGCAGGATTGTTATAACAACAGCTATTACCGTTAATTTTAAGGTAACCAATAAATAGTGAACAAAATCTGGCTGTTCCAAGATCCACCGGTAAGCCTTTAGTGAATGTTTATTAGCGCCGCCATCTCGGAAAGAGAATTCAGCTGCGGAACCAAATGGAAGGAAAACAAAAATTCCTCCCAGGATTAAAGTCGTATAGAG
This sequence comes from Candidatus Nanopelagicaceae bacterium, assembly GCA_036745395.1. Taxonomy (GTDB): domain Bacteria; phylum Actinomycetota; class Actinomycetes; order Nanopelagicales; family Nanopelagicaceae; genus AAA044-D11. The sequence goes on from DAIOGD010000022.1 coordinate 4,570, forward strand.
AGTTAAGCTTCTTTTCATCTAACTCTGCCACCTTCGCGTCCTTCGTTGAATCACAAGGTAAGGGATCATCGCTACAGCCGAGATTAAAACCATTCCCATCGCAAGCGCCTTACCTATATTGGCGCCACCGACTTGAATGTTTCCATCAACCAAACTTCCAATCTGCAATGGAACCAAAGCGACGTTGCCCACAGTCATGGCACGGGCAGTCGCATAAGCCGAGAATCCATTCGCAAAAAGAAGCAAGAAAGAAGCGGCAAAGCTTGGAAAAAGAATCGGGATTCCGATATTCCGCCAGTAATTAAATCGTGTTGCACCCAGGTTTGTGGCGGCCTCATGCCATTCGTTTCGAAGTGCTTTAACAGCCGGTGTGAAAACAACAACCATGATGGGAATTTGGAAATAGAGATAGACGATAACTAGTCCCGTAAATGAGAACAAGGTGAATTTTCCAGAATATAAATCAATTCCCAGATTTTTTAAAAGTGTTGTGGCCGATCCTTGCGCTCCAATTGCAGCAATGAACATAAATGCTAGGGGCACGCCACCAGTGCTCGACAAGACCCCACTCAAAGATGACACTAATTTCTTAATTCTCTCGGAACCTTTTATTTCAATTAGGTAGGCAAAGAGTGCACCTGGAAGCGCTGCTGTCAGGGCTGAAACTAAACCTAGTTTTATGCTTGTTAGGAATGCCAACCGATAAGGATTATGAAGAACTATTTGAAAATTCTCTAGGGTGAATTCACCTTTATTTGATTTGAAAGAATCAAATAAGACTCTAGACATGGGAAATAAAAAGAAGGCACCAAGATAAACAATGATGGGTATTAGAGGTAATAGAACTAGCAGATTACGCCGATTAAGGGTGCCACGAGATGTGGCACCCTTAATCTCTACCTCTACGGTTTCTGGCATAAGAACTTAAGCTGTTGCTGTTGCCCAGTTCTTGTTGACTACATCGCGTGCCGCAACTACCTGATCGAAGGATGGCGAGTAGGTCTTTTGTCCCTTTGGAATTTCAAATCCAGCGGGAGGTGTAACCAAAGTCCCCTTTGTCTTCATAGCTGCTTCCATGATTGGGTGAGCTGCACCAAGTGCCCAGATGTTCTGTCCGCCTTGTAATTTTGCGAATAGAGCTGAACCTGAAAGCTTGGTATCTGCGGTTGTGATTGTCTTTGATGTAAGGCCCTTATTTTGTGAATACAAGAACTCTTCCCACAAACGAGCCGCAGCGCAGTGTGGTGCCTTTGCGTTGATGGCTTGTACGTATGGAGGAGCAATTAGGGCTGCATCAGAAGGAGTTACATACTTCAAAGTCTTTCCAATTCCAGCCGCACTAGCGATTGCGCCTGGACCGTTGTATGACCATGAAAGTGCGATCTTGTAAGCACCTGATGCGTAGTTTGCACCTGTAGCTGGCACAGAAACAAAGTTACCGCTCTTCTTTAGTGCTGCGAAGAAATCAATTCCAGGTTGAACGTTTGTTAGTGAGCCACCATTTGCAAGTGCTGCAGCAAAAACTGCTGTAAATGCTTCAGTAGCAGCCGTTGGATCTCCACCCAGTGCGACCATTCCCTTGTAAGCAGGGTTTGTTAGATCTGCAATCTTGGTAGGTGCTGGTGAAACAGTTGAGTCGTAGGCGATTGAGATTGAACCTGAGTAATCTCCGTACCAAAGACCGTTAGCGTCCTTCCAATCTGTTGAGATGTCCTTCCAATTTGCAACTTTGTAAGGTGTGAAAAGTGAGCGACCAAGTGAATCTTGTGCTTCGGCGCCAGTGTGTGTAATTCCAATATCAACGACATCTGGTTGCTTTGAAGCAGGTGCAGTCTTAATTGTTTGAAGTTCGTAGGCAGAAGAGCCATCTGGATTATCATCGTTGATCTTGATACCAAATGCCTTTTGGAAAGCATCGATTGCTTCTCCGTAATTAGCCCAATCGCGTGGAACGGTAATGATATTTAGTTGTTTTTCGGCCTTAGCTGCCTTAACAAGTGCATCCATGCCACCTGCTGCTTGCAAGTTTGGCGCTGTGCAAATTGCTGATGCCGCATTTGCAGATGAAGCGGTAACGCTTGGAAGTACTGCTGCGCTTAGTGCAACAGCTACTCCAACGATTAAATGCTTGCGCATATATTTATTCCTCCTAGTAGTGGGGTGTGGTGGAATAACACTCGAGCAAGGTTGAATCAAAGGGATTAATTGGTAGTAATTTGATGATCAGTTAGTTAATAAACGGTTGCAATGAAAATTAAAAGTTGCTTAGTTAACAACAGTTAACAAATCGGTTGCGTATGGAAGAACGTGGGTTGCACCAAAGTCAAACAGATTGTCCGGATGCTGTGCACCAGAGGTAACGCCTATTACGAATTTAGCGCCAGCGCGAACACCACTTTGGACATCGGAAATTGTGTCTCCTATGACTGCGACTTCAGCGGGGGAAACGGGAATTCCCTTAATTTGCTCATAAGTTTCTATGCTCTTGAGAATCATGTCCGGGGCTGGGCGTCCCTCTTTTACCTCAGATGCAGCAACTGAAACATCGATCAGATTTGTCCAATCCAATTCTCTAATGATGGGATCAAGAATTTCACGTGGAAATCCGGTAGTTATCGAAATCCCTATTTGAAGCTCGCGTAGCCTTTCAAAAAATTTGGAAATTCCATTAAATTCTTCAAGCTCACCATTGCCAACCATCGATATGTAGCTTCTAATGAATTCGTCGTGGGCTTTTTCTGCCTTTGCACTGTCACCATCAAAGATGTACTTAAAGACATCAATCTTTCGTTGACCCATTGTTATGTTCACGTAGTCGCTTGCGGCTTGGAAGTCGCTCGAGCTAGACGTGATTCCCATATGTAAGAGAGCGCTTTGCGCAGCTTTTAGAACTAAACCATCATCCTTCGCTGTCGTTCCTGCAACGTCAAATACTGCAAGTTTTATATCTGCCATGATTTAAATGTCTCCTCTGCGATTGCTGCCGACAAGGTGTTACCACGACCGCCACCGCCGGTTACGACAACTGTTTGTGGGGCAATTTCTTTGCGGAAATAAATATCTTTGCTAGTTGATTGGCTATAAACGCCACTCCAACGCTTTTGAATTCTGGGCTTGGCCCCGCCAAATATCCCTTGAATCACGTCTAATAAGTGATCGTATGGCGCTTCATCGATTTCATGGGTGAAAGGTTCCACGTACTCGTGGGTGTCACCAATTGTCATCGAGCCATCAAGGCGTTGAACGAGAAGCAATTGCATGTGATATTTGGAAGCGATCTCACTTTGGGGGTTGAGTGAAGCTAAGTCCAAATCCTTAAATGCTGGGTAGTATCGAAGGGAATCACCATCGGCAAGAGAATGCCCAACTTTATATTTTTGTGGCTCGGTTGCAGCCATTTGCAGATGGACTTTCCTAATTGGAGCACTTGTCAAATGATCGGATAAAAACCCGGCATGCATCGCGCCAGCACAAATTATTAGGTAGTCACCAGAAATTTTCTCGCCTTTGGAATTAAGAACGTGATTGCCGGTATCCGAATGGCTTGCTTCAACTACCTCAAAATTAGGTACCCACTTGTAATTTGGATTCTTTAATAAATACTCTCGAAAACCAATAAATAATAAGTTGGGTTCGACGGCGGCATCTTGGGTACACCTAAGAGCTCCAAAATAATTTCCTGCCAAAGCTGGTTCAAGTTTTTGCAATTCTTCCTTTGTTAAAAGTTCAAATCCGCGAGCATCTGCATCCGGCATATTTGCCGCGTCGTTTACTAACTTCCAAACCTTTTCATCAGTTGCAACGGTTAACGATCCATTTGGGCGAAAGCCAATGGTCCCAATCTCGTTTCCAATTTCTCCCCAAAGAACTCTTGAGCGAAGTGCGAGTTCTAATTCGGCGCCTTTTTCGCGGCCAGAAACCCATATAAGACCAAAGTTTCGAACGGAGGCTGATTGTGCAATTGCATCTCTTTCGCATTGAACAACCGAGTGGCCTGCTTTAAGTGCGAAGTAAGCATGCATGGTTCCGATGACGCCACCACCAACAATGACTACTTTTGCCATAAAGCGATTAGATCATCCTTAATCAGACAGTGAAAGATGTTGGGGTTTCCGAAAAGTTACCCTTCGATGAACAGTTAAATCTGGAGCCCCCCGTCAGGATTGAACTGACGACCTTCCGCTTACAAGGCGGATGCTCTACCACTGAGCTAGGGAGGCGGGATAAGTCCCCAATTATGGCACGAGATTTGAAAGCCTTCTAACCCGCTAATACTAGGTATCTTTCGCATATGCGCCTTGGGGTTTTGGATGTCGGATCTAATACCGTCCACCTGCAAGTTGTAGATACCCACCCTGGCGCCCGTCCGAATCCAACGTTTAACCACAAAGTTGAACTTCGCTTAACCGATTTTCTAGATGCAAATAATCAAATTGGGCAAGAAGGAATCGATGCGCTTCGATTCGCCATTGGTGATGCGGTTAAGCAATCAAAGGCAGTACAAACCGAAGAGTTACTTCCTTTCGCAACATCGGCTCTTCGCGAAGCGGGCAATGGTGCCGAGATAATTGCAAATATAAATAAGGAATTCGATATCGATCTTCAAGTTCTAAGCGGCGAAGAAGAAGCAAAGTTAACATTCTTGGCTGCACGTCGTTGGTTTGGTTGGTCTGCCGGACGCCTTCTTGTAATTGATATCGGCGGCGGTTCACTCGAAATTGCATCGGGAATTGATGAGGCACCTGAAGTTGCCGTCTCACTTCCATTAGGCGCAGCACGTTTAACTAAAAATCATTTGGTTGGCGATCCTTATTCGGCAAAGAGTATTCGCGCCCTTCGTGACCATATTGAAAACAATTTGGAATCGGTTCTACCTGCACTCGTTCACCACGAAGTTTCAGATCGGGCGATTGCAACAAGTAAGACCCTTCGTACTTTGGCCAGACTGTGTGGCGATTGGTATGGCGGAAATAACAAGACCATCACTTCCGATGCCATTCGAAAAATATCTACCAAGTTATCTGAAATGGATTTGGAAGAACGTATTAAATTACCTGGCGTTTCAGCCAACCGGGCCCGCCAAATCGTCGCCGGAGCATTTGTAACCGAAAGCGTGATGCGAAACCTAGATTTAGATAAGTTAGAAATTTGCCCTTGGGCGATGCGCGAGGGTGTAATCCTTAAATTTATGGATTGGACCGAGCACTAAAGAGTTAAACCTCTGGTGCGGTAATTACATCAATAGCTACGCACTTCTTTTTCTTTAAGAAAACCACCCAGGCATCACCGGGTTGCAGTTTCTCTGCCGGCAAATCAACATCTGATTTTTTTGTAATCTTTTCAAGCATCCGCGGCAAGATTGGATTGTGACTGCATAGCAAGGTCGGAGATCCAGACTTAGCGACTTTCTCAACCAAATCTTTGACGTATTCAAGGGCTTTATCTCTATTTTTCTCAAAAACATATTCGCTTAGCTGGTTGGTAACTTTAGGTTCCAAGCCAAGCGCCTTTGCCATAGCGATGATGGTGTCGTAACAACGAACTGCATCCGAGGTATGGATCTGTTGCAGTCCAAATACTTGGTAAATCGAAAGCATCCGCTTTGATTGCATTTGACCTAGGTAATCAAGGGGTCGATCTTCATCCCCGCTTTGCCATTCTTTTCTCGCTAGCGCCTTGGCATGACGCAAAAGAATCAACGGAGTTGCATCAAATTCCATTTCGGCAAACCTTGCCAATATTTCAATATCGGTTTCTCTAGTTAGCCGAGCACTCGCACGATCAAGGTCCAACCAGATAAGTTCATCGACTTCACTGTTTGGCCTAAATGTTTTATCGCCATTGAGCGCCTTGGCTATCCAATAGTGAACTTTCTTGGCGCCATCGATCGTGAAGTATTCGATCTCACCAATATATTGCCCAAGCTGAATATTTAGCCCAGTCTCTTCCATGATCTCACGGTAAGCACATGCGATTAGTGATTCACCCGGATCTTGTTTTCCCTTTGGAAGTGACCAATCGTCGTAACGCGGGCGGTGAACAATGGCTACTTCGATGCTACCTTTTTTGCCTTCACGCCAGAGAACGCCACCGGCGGCAAGAATCGGTTTCGTCATCCGCGGGCCCGATACCAATTAATAACTTGCGAATGTAAATCTTCCAATCGTTCGCCATTTACATTCGTAATTACGCGATCCCAACTTCCTTGTTGGTTCATCTGCCACCTAGAAACTGTTGGCGATAGGTAACTATCCAAAGCCCGAATCAACATTCGCTTATGGTCGGTCTGAGTAATTCGAACCATGCTTTCAACACGTCGATCAAGATTTCGGTGCATTAGATCTGCACTACCAATCCATAGTTCATCATCGCCACCATTTGCAAAATGGAAGATACGAGAGTGTTCTAAGAATCTACCCAAGATTGATCTGGCTGTGATGTTTTCAGAAAGTCCCGGTACTCCCGCGCGAACCGCACAAATCCCTCGGACGATAAGATCTACTTTCACTCCAGCCTGCGAAGCTTCATACATCAAATTAATAAACTCTTCATCAAGAATAGAGTTCAATTTAAAACGAATAAAGGCTGGCTTACCTGCCTTTTTGTTTTCGATTTCGCGGCGAATCTTTTCAAGTAACCCACTTCGCAAAGTTCTTGGCGCGACCAAAACTCGTTCAAATGATGTTTGTGGCGCAAAGCCAGAGAGTTGATTGAATAACTTATTTACATCTTCACCCAAAACCGGATCGGCACTCAAAAGCCCAAAATCCTCATATATACGCGCCGTCTTTGGGTTGTAGTTACCAGTACCCATGTGAACATAGCGACGAATTCCTGAATTTTCTTGTCGAACAACTAGCGAAAGTTTTGCGTGGGTCTTAAATCCAACAAGGCCATAAACAACGTGAACACCCGCGTCTTCAAGCTTTCTAGCCCAGCGCACATTTGCTTGTTCATCAAAACGGGCGCGAATTTCAATAACAGCTAAAACTTGTTTACCTGACTCAGCCGCTTCAATTAGTGCACCAACAATTGGTGAATCGCCAGAAGTTCTATAAAGGGTTTGTTTAATTGCAAGAACATGTGGATCGGTTGCCGCTGATTCCAAAAAGCGCACCACCGATGAACTAAATGATTCATATGGGTGGTGCACTAGGACTTCCCGGCGACGGATCGAATCAAAGAAATCTTCAGTGGAATCAGGATCTACATCACGCAGATCCCAAGCAATCTGATTTCTAAACGCGGGAAATTTAAGTTGTGGGCGATCGATGTCGGCGATCTGATTTAACCCCGTTAGATCAAGCGGTTCGGTGTAACGGCTTACATCCTCATCCTTGATATCCATCTCTTCCATCAATGTTGTTAAGAGTTCTGGGTCAATATCCTTTGAAACTTCCATGCGAACAACTGGGCCAAATTTACGGCGCAATAGCTCTTGTTCCATGGAGGCAAGCAAATCTTCAGATTCTTCTTCTTCGAGTTCTAGATCAGCATTTCTTGTAATTCGAAAGGTATAGCAATCAACAATCTTCATTCCTGGAAATAGTTCCGCAATATTTGCTGCGATCACTTGTTCAAGCGGCACATAACGTTGATCATCGGTGCTCTTGGTTTGAACAAAACGAGGCAAGTTTGAAGGTACCTTTACCCGGGCAAATTGTTCAGAGTCTGAATCAGGGTTTTTAACTATTACCGCAAGGTTTAGCGAGAGACCGGAGATATAAGGAAACGGATGCGATGGGTCTACGGCAAGCGGAGTAAGCACCGGAAAAATTTTTCTTTGGAAAGTCTCTGTTGCGACCTTCTTTTCATCTTCGGTTAGATCGCTCCAAGAAATAACGTGAATGCCAGCTTCGCGAAGTTTTGGCGC
>DAIOGD010000023.1:0-12175 GCA_036745395.1 Candidatus Nanopelagicaceae bacterium
TATGGCAACCGAGAAAAAATTAAGTTATGAAGAGGCTCGCGATGAGCTATCAAAGGTTGTCGCATCTCTTGAGGGTGGCCAAACAACTCTCGAACAATCTTTAGCACTTTGGGAACGCGGCGAAGAATTAGCCAAGATCTGCCAAGAATGGCTCGATGGCGCGAAGGCAAAATTAGCCAAAGTAAAACCAGAATAGGCGGAGTTAAAAATGCCGGAGTTTCGTTATAGCGATCTATTACCAATAGGTCCTGACCAAACCGAATACCGCCTAGTTTCAACCGAAGGCGTCTCTACCTTTAGCGCTGAAGGTATGGAATTTCTAAAAGTTGCACCGAGCGCGATTGAAAAATTAACTTCCGAAGCAATTCACGACATTAATCATTATCTTCGGGCAGACCACCTAAAACAATTGGCCTCGATTCTTGATGACAGAGAAGCCTCACCAAATGATCGCTTCGTTGCCTTAGATCTTTTGAAGAATGCAAACATTTCGGCTGGCGGAATTCTGCCGATGTGCCAGGACACTGGAACGGCTCTGGTTATGGGAAAGAAAGGCCAACGCGTTCTAACCTCCGAGCGCGATGAGATCTCGATTTCAAAAGGTGTTTATGACGCCTATACCTCACTAAATCTTCGCTATTCACAGATGGCGCCAGTAACAACTTGGGAAGAGAAGAACACTGGCAATAACTTGCCAGCACAAATAGAAATCTATTCCGACAATGAACACCAAGATGAATACAACTTTCTATTCATCGCAAAGGGCGGCGGCTCGGCAAATAAATCATTCTTATATCAAGAGACAAAGGCAGTTCTAAACCCAACATCGTTTATGAATTGGCTAGATGAAAAGTTGCGTTCTATCGGTACCGCAGCTTGCCCGCCGTATCACTTAGCAATTGTTATTGGTGGCACTTCTGCTGAGCACACAGTTAAGACGGCAAAGCTTGCAAGTACTCATTACCTAGATGAATTGCCTCTCTCTGGCGATGCCGCAACCGGCCACGGATTTAGAGATATTGAACTAGAGGCAAAGGTCCTCGAACTAACTAGAACCCTTGGAATTGGCGCACAATTTGGTGGAAAGTACTTCTGTCACGATGTTCGAGTCGTTCGCCTTCCTCGTCACGGTGCATCGCTGCCAATTGCGATTGCCGTTTCTTGTTCGGCCGATCGCCAGGCAAAGGCAAAGATCACCAAAGAAGGTGTTTTTTTGGAAGTACTAGAACGCGATCCCGCACATTTCTTACCTGATACCACCGATGAACATTTAGATGAGAATGTTGTGAAAGTAAATCTAAATCAACCAATGACTGATGTTTTAAAGACACTTTCGGCATATCCAATTAAGACCAGACTTTCACTAACTGGAACTTTGATAGTTGCCCGCGATTTAGCCCACGCAAAAATTAAAGAACTTCTGGATTCTGGAAAACCAATTCCGCAATATTTAAAGGATCATGCGGTTTATTACGCAGGACCAGCAAAGACACCGGAAGGGTATGCATCTGGTTCCTTTGGCCCAACAACAGCAGGTCGCATGGATTCATACGTTGATCAATTCCAAGCAGCTGGCGGTTCAATGATTATGTTGGCAAAGGGAAATCGTTCTAAAGCGGTTACCGATGCTTGCAAGAATCACGGTGGTTTCTATCTTGGCTCAATTGGTGGACCGGCAGCAAGACTTGCACTTGATTGCATTAAGAAAGTTGAAGTTCTTGATTACCCAGAACTTGGCATGGAAGCGGTCTGGAAGATTGAAGTTGAAGATTTCCCAGCCTTCATCGTTGTTGACGATAAGGGAAATGATTTCTTTGCCGAAACTTCAAAGCCGATTTCAATCGGCAAACGGCCTAACTAGTTTCTAGTTAAGACTTCAGGAACTCTTAGTAGTACCCAGCCCAGTGCTTATGGCTTAACGCCTTGCAAGGCGTGTTGTAACGAGCCTTGATGTAGGAAAGTCCCCATTTGATCTGGGTAACTGGGTTGGTTCGCCAGTCGGTTGAGACGATCTCCATCTTGGTTGGTGGCAAAGCTTGGGCAATTCCTTGGGCGCCACTTCGATAGTTGTGGGCTTGGAAGTTCCAATGGCTCTCGCCGGTCCAAAGTGAGTCGAGGCAACGAACCTGCATCGCTGACCATTGTGGGTATGAATCGGCAATGATCTGCTTGGCAACACTGCGAGCGCCATCCGGAATCTTTGCGATCTCGACAAGCTTTGCAGCCTGAGAAACCAGAGCGATTGTCTGGGCATCAACCGAGGCCACGCCATCGAGGTTGATTGAGACCGGGTCGCCAGAATTACCGGTTGGATCTCCCGCGGTTGCGGTCGTTGAATCCGGAACACTCACGATCGAGGTGAAGTTGGCATCGGCATAGGAGGTATCGACCGCTCCGATGACCGAGAAAATGAAGGCAGCGCCAAGTACCAGATGCGGCTTGCGCAGGTATTTCGGCATCGATCCCTCGGTTCTCATGGCAAGAGAGTTACATCCATGCAACCCATGGGCAAATTGAATCCCGTTAGCGTGTCGAAAAAAGATTTATCTCACAGGATTGGGGCAATATAAAAGTGCTGGTCAGCCCGCAGGAAGTCCGATTTGACCTTTTTGTTCCTAGGAAGTGGGTTTAAGGGTCAGAACGCGAATCAGGCCGTCAAGAAGTGAAGTTGATCGGCTCTTCTAGCATCTCGGTGACCAGGGCCGCGATCGGCGAGCGCTCGGATCTGGTCAAGGTGACGTGGGCAAAGAGCGGATGGCCCTTCAAAGATTCAACGACGGCCACAACTCCGTCATGGCGACCGACTCGGATGTTGTCGCGTTGGGCAACATCGTGGGTCAAGATGACTCGGGAGTTCTGACCAATACGCGAGAGCACCGTTAGGAGGACGCCGCGTTCCAAAGATTGGGCCTCATCAACGATTACATATGAATCATGGAGTGAGCGCCCACGAATGTGGGTCAATGGGAGGACCTCAATAAGTCCGCGGTCGATCACTTCATCAATAACTTGCTGGCTAACCAGAGCGCCCAAAGTATCAAAGACCGCTTGGGCCCAAGGCGACATCTTTTCGTTTTCACTTCCAGGTAGGTAGCCAAGTTCTTGGCCGCCAACGGCATAGAGCGGACGGAAGATCACAACCTTTTTGTGGAGGCGCTTTTCTAGAACAGCTTCGAGTCCAGCCGACAGAGCAAGGGCGCTCTTTCCGGTTCCGGCCCGGCCACCGAGGGAAACGATTCCAATGTCATTGTCTAATAAGAGGTCTAATGCGATTCGTTGTTCGGCGCTACGGCCATGAAGTCCAAATGCCGACCGATCCCCGCGCACCAATTGCAGATGCTTATCCGCAGTTACCCGGGCAAGGGCGCTTCCCTTTTCCGAGCTAAGGGCAATTCCGGTATGGACCGGATGCTCCTTTGCTAAATCATGGGCAACTTTTTGTGTTTCATACAAAGCATCAATTACCGAACCCGCGACCGAAGCTTCAACCATTCCGGTCCAGCCACTACTCAGAGCTAGTTCGGCGCGATATTCATCAGCCTCAACACCAACCGAAGATGCTTTAACTCGAAGTGGCAGATCCTTCGTTACTAAAACAACGCTCTTGCCTTCGCTCATCAGATTCTTTGCAACCGCCAAGATTCGTGAATCATTTGAACCATCGCGCAGGAATCCTGCCGGAAGCGCCGAGGCATCAATATGGTTTAGCTCGACTTTTAGGGTTCCGCCCTCGTCATTTAATTTCACTTCATGATCCAGGCGGCCATTTGAAATTCGCAGATCATCTAAGGTCCGAAGGGCTACACGGGCAAAGTAGCCAAGTTCCGGGTGTTCGCGCTTGGACTCTAATTCACCGATCACAGTGATTGGAATAATGACTTCATGCTCTGCAAATCTGGAGATTGCAGCTGGGTCAGCGAGTAAAACGCTGGTATCTAAAACATAGGTTTTACGAGCCATTGGAAGAAAAATAGAACTTCGATTGAATTACTGGGCTCCGACACGCGCGCCCGGAAAGTTAAATTTAGAAGAAGTTAAATGCCAAAGCGACGGTGTCGTTGTGAGTAAGCGCGAAGGGCGCGAAGGAAATCTAGCTTTCTAAAATCAGGCCAATAAGCCTCGCAAAAATAGAACTCAGAATGGGCGCTTTGCCAGAGCAAGAAGCCGCCGAGTCTTTGTTCGCCCGAAGTTCGAATCACCAGATCGGGATCGGGCAAGCCAGCGGTGTAAAGATGGCGACTGATCTCATCGACGTTAACGTCTTTTGCAATCTCATCTGGCGACTTACCAGCTTTGCTTCCTTCAACTATTAAAGACTTAACCGCATCGGCAATTTCACTTCGGCCGCCGTAACCAATGGCCACATTCACCACAACGCCTTTAATGCCCTTTGTTTTCTCGGCAACTTCGAGCAAGCGATCTTGTAATGGCTTTGGCAACAATTCCATCGAACCAACCGGGCGAATCTCCCACCTACGACGACGGGCCAAATCTTCAACGGTGCTACCGATGATCGCTAACAAGGGTTCGAGCTCCTCGGCGGGCCTAGAGAGATTTTGGTTCGACAATAGCCAAATAGTTAGAACTCCAACGTGGGCTTCCTCGCACCAATCAAGGAGATCAACAATTTTCTCGGCGCCAGCTTTATGGCCACGCGATGAAGAAGTATCACCGCTCTCCGATGGATTTGCCTTAGACCACCTGCGGTTGCCATCGAGGATTACACCGACATGGTGCGGGGTTTGCGAAAAATCTAAGCGAGAAAGTAGGCGTCGCTCATAGAGCGGATAGAGAACTGACTTTGCTGCGGACTTGAGCAGATTATTTCGAGAGGGCACGGAAATCTGCCTGCGCCTTTTTTTCTGCGAAGAATGAGGCTACGGGCAAGGTTCCGGCGAGAATAAACAAGATGGTGCTCGAGAACGATTTGCGAGCCTTTAGGCAATAGTGGAATGCCGCAAGAACATAGATCGGATAGGTAAATCCGTGGACTAAGGCGACCCAAGTGAAGTAGTGGTGATACGACTTTAAGAAAAGGTAATGAGTTGGCACGTTTACGAACCAAAGTAGAAGTGACATAACACCGCACCACAAGGCCATAAATCTAAAGCGAGCTAGCGCGCTTTGAAGTCCCTGCATTGCTGGGCTTTGATTCGAATTAGTTGAAGAACTCATATGCCAACCTTATCCCTTAGTCGATTATAAAAGGGAGCACTCAGGGCCAAAAGCGCCAAGAGCCACCAGATAAATACGTATATCAAGTGTTGCCAGTAATAACCCGCAACCTTGGAAATTTGTAGCGCAGCTGGAATTCGTTCGGCTGAAATCTTTTGGCCAAGGGCATTTGTTTCTACTTGGGCAATTACATAACCATCGTAAAGATTTAAATTCCCAACACCTGCTACGAGTCCGGGATCAATTCGTGATAGCTCACCGGTCGCGGGTTGCGATGAATCTGCAGTTTGTCTTGGATAAATCCGGCCAATTACTTTTACCTTATCCGGAATTGATTGGGTTGATATTCCGCTTATTCCGCGGACAATCAGAATCCCCCGATCTCCATGGATTTTCATTAAGCGAACTTCCAAAGTTACGAGTTTGGAACCGCCACCGTAAGAAATCTTTTGATTACGAGCGATATAACTTTCAATGTAATTTCCGCTGACTTCGACCATGCGGTTTGCGGCTTTCGGCGTCATGTTCTGGCCAGCCACTTCAAGGGAATCTAATTTTGCGACAACTTTTGAAACTTTTACCTGGCCCAATTTCTTAGAATCTTGCGCCCGATGTAATTGCCAAATTCCTAATTCAAAAAAGATTGCCGCGATTAGCAATGCTCCGATGGCTTTGAGAATCGAGTCCCTGCTTAACTTCATTTAATCTTTATCTAGTCTTTATCTAGTCTTCGTCGATATTTGTTTCAGTAGGAATCGCCCGCTCTTGGATTCGCTTATAACGGCGATAAAAACTGACCAGCAACAAAGTAACGCCGGTACATAACAAGATCATGGTGACCGAACCGGCAATTCCTACATTCACATCTTGGCTGTCGGCTATGTTCATGAGTTGATTGTAGACTGCCAATTATGTCCAACCATCGAGCCACCGACCCAAAGTTGCGAGAACGCTATGGGATTAAAGATTCAAGATTTCCTGGCTGGCTTGGCTACGCGATTGTGTTTGGCGTCATAGGAATTGGTTGGTTGCTTTGGAGTGCAAATCACTATTCAAAGCCAGAGATACGATCCACACTAATCTCTTTTAACGCTGTTGACTCCAAAGGGATTGATATTCGTTACTCGGTTTCATTTCGAGATTCCAAAATTGCACACAGTTGCCAACTTTTAGCCCGTGATTACGGTGCAAATATTGTCGGTGAGATCAGCCAAAATTTTCCGGCTGGAACTACCGATCTAACCCAAATCACCCGCATACCTACGCGGGCCCTTGCGGTTAACGCGGATATCACTGCTTGCCGAAGGCTATAAACTTTTCCTCTTATGGCAACCGAAGAGACACAGACTTGGCTAACCCAAGAAGCTGCTGACCGACTTGCTGCAGAACTTGCAGACCTTGAAGGTCCTCGTCGTGCTGACATCATTGCAAAGATTGAAGCTGCTCGTGCTGAAGGTGACCTTAAAGAAAATGGTGGTTACCACGCTGCTCGTGAAGAGCAAGGCAAGATGGAAGGTCGCATCCGCCAGTTAAAGCACATGCTTGAACATGCACATATCGGAACACCGCCTGCTGGTGAATCTGGAGTTGTTGGACTTGGCATGTTGGTTACCGTGGATATCGCGGGTGATGAAATTAAATTCTTACTTGGTTCGCGCGAAATCGCATCTGGTGATGTCGATGTTTATAGCGAAAAGTCACCGCTCGGCGCCGCCGTTCTTGGCGCAAAGATTGGTCAGACTGTTACTTACACCGCGCCAAATGGCAAGGTAATTAAGGTTGCGGTTCTAGAAGCCAAAAACTTCTTCTAGCTTTTTACTTGCGATCCCCTGCGCTGTTATAACGCCGCACACTTAGTGGAATGAAGATAGCCATAAGCAAGAGCATATAAATAAATGACATCACAATTGGATGTTGGCTTGGGTATGAATTCGCGGTCACACCAAACTTATTATGGAAACCATAAAGCTGGCGGATGGCGGCAACCATTGTTGAAACCGGATTCCATTCTGCAACGTATTGAAGTGGCTTTGGCATCGACGTTGTTGATGCGAAAGCATTCGATAAGAAGGTCAATGGGAAGGTAAATAAGAAGGAAACGTTTGCCACGACTCTTGAATCTTTGGAGATAAGGCCAGCAAAGATTCCGGCCCAGGAAAGCGCGTAGCCAAAGAAGAGGAGCATCAAGAAGCCTTCGGCGATCTTTAGTGGTCCAGATGTTGGACGCCACCCGACTAAGAAGCCGGCCAATCCCATTACAAATAGAACAACGATATTTAAAAGTGCATCACCAAATGTGCGGCCAACTACTAGCGCAGAACGCGCAATTGGAAGTGATCGGAAGCGATCGATAAGACCCTTCTCCATATCTTGTGCCAGACCTTGAGCAGTTGCAGCAAGTGTGAAGGTAACTGTTTGAACGAAAATTCCCGGCATAAGTAATTGAACGTAACCGCCAGGAATACCAGCGCCCAAACCTCCAAATACATATCTAAATAAAAGTACGAACATCACCGGTTGGATGGTGTTGAAAATCAGAACTTCTGGGACGCGCGTTAGTTGAAGTAATTGGCGCTTGGTAATTACAAGTGCATCACTTAAACCTTTGAATTGTTTCATTTGCGGCCCCCTTTCTTCTTACTTACATTCTCTTCAACAACCTCTTCGGCTACGTGGCCAGTTAGCGACATAAATACATCATCCAAAGATGGTCGCTTCATCGCGAGATCCAAAGCATGAATCTTTGCACTATCGAATTCCCGTACAACTTCGATTAAAGATTGGCTGCCATTTTTTACTGGCGCCGAAATCTTTCGTAATCCAGCATCAACCAAACTCTTTGCACCGGTTACACGTTCGATAATTTCTTGTGCAGAAGTTAAATCCGATTGGGCAACAATTATCTCTAAACGTTCCCCACCCACTTGGCTCTTCAATTCATCAGAGGTTCCCCGGGCAATAACTTTTCCGCGATCGATTACTGCGATGTAATCAGCTAACTGATCGGCTTCTTCCAGATATTGGGTTGTTAGCAAAAGAGTTACACCCTCTTTTACGAGGTTTTCAATAACAGTCCACATCTCCATACGACCGCGTGGATCAAGGCCCGTGGTTGGTTCATCTAGGAATAAAACTTTTGGTCTGATAATTAGAGAGGCAGCGAGATCTAGGCGACGGCGCATACCACCGGAATAAGTTTTGATTGGGCGCTTTGCCGAATCGGTTAAGGAAAATTGCTTAAGCAGTTCTTCGGCACGTGCTTTAGATTCGTTATTTGATAAGTGATACAAGCGACCGAACATAACTAAGTTATCCCAGCCGGTTAACGTTTCATCTACAGCGGCATATTGGCCAGATAATCCAATAATTTCGCGAACGGCTTTTGGATTTTTAATTACATCAATTCCACCAACAGTGGCATGACCTGAATCTGGTTTTAAAAGCGTTGCAAGAACTCGAACCGTTGTTGTTTTTCCGGCGCCATTTGGTCCCAGGATTCCAAGGACGGTGCCTTCTTCAACGTCAAGATTTAAGCCATCGAGGGCTTTAACCTCGCCGTTTCGATAGGTCTTTACCAAATTCTCAGCAACGATGCTTTTCATAGGGCTACTTTATCGGGGTAGATGGGCGCTCCAACGAGAAAGCTCAACCAAGCCGTAGTAACCTTACGAATCTAAGTTCCAATAAATCCCTAGCTCGAAAACTTACTTAAGGGGCATTAATGTCTAAACACGAACCTACGGGTCAAACCACCCAACGCACACACCGCGAAATCATGTTCGTCCTTTCCGGACTCATGGTCGGTATGTTGCTTGCAGCTCTTGACCAAACAATCGTTTCGACCGCGCTAAAGCGCATCGTTGAAGATTTCAACGGACTATCTCACTACACCTGGGTAGTAACCGCTTACTTATTGACTTCAACAGCATCAACTCCGTTGTACGGAAAGATTTCAGATCTTTATGGTCGCCGAATCGTTTTCCAATTCGCAATCATTACCTTCTTAATTGGCTCATTTGCTGCGGGCGCTGCTCAGTCAATGAACCAACTAATTGCCTTCCGTGCAATTCAAGGTCTTGGTGCTGGTGGTCTTATGGCCCTTACCTTCGTAATCATCGGAGATATCGTTTCGCCTCGCGAACGCGGTAAGTACCAGGGTTACTTCGGTGGCGTCTGGGGTCTCTCATCTGTTGCTGGTCCGCTACTTGGCGGATTCTTCTCAGACCGCGCTCACATCTTCGGAATCGTCGGATGGCGTTGGATTTTCTACATCAACCTTCCATTTGGAATCCTTGCTCTAGTTATTACGTCAGCATCACTTCACATTCCAAAAGTTAAGCGCGAACATAAGATCGATTACTTCGGTGCACTACTTCTAGTTGCAGCTGTATGTTCACTTCTTTTGGGTCTTTCTGTTTACGGACCAGAAAATGGCTGGACAAATTCACGTACCATCGTTTCATTGGTAATTGCAGTAATTCTCACCGCAGCTTTCTTAATTCAAGAAGGCCGCGCTGCAGAACCAATCCTTCCTCTGAAGCTATTCAAGAATCACACCTTCTCAATCACATCACTACTTGGCTTCGTAATTGGTGCGGGTATGTTCGGTGCGATTGTTATGTTGCCGCTCTACCTACAAGTTGTTAAGGGAAATACAGCAACTACGTCTGGACTTAAGTTGATCCCATTCATGCTTGGAATTGTTACTTTCTCTATCTGGTCTGGAAAGCAGATCTCTAAGCACGGTCACTACAAGCGCTTCCCAGTAATTGGCTTGATCATCATGACTGCGGGATTGATCTTCCTTTCAACACTTAACGAAGGAACTCCGTTCTGGCGTCTAGCAATCTTTGCAATCATGATCGGTGCTGGCCTTGGTCTTTCGATGCAGACCATCGTTATCGCACTTCAAAATTCGGTTGATTTCAAGGATATGGGCGTTGCTACATCTGCAAATACCTTCTTCCGTTCAATCGGTGGAACTATCGGCGTTGCAATCTTCGGAACAATTTATGCGAACCGCTTGTCTCACTACTTGCCGCTAAGTATTGCAAAGCTGAAGGCAACTAATCCAGCAGCTCTTGCTGGTGCGACTCCACAGAAGTTTGCTGAATTGCAACAGAACACCGCAGTGCTAAAGACTTTTACTCCAGCACTTCAAAATTCTGTTCTGCACTCATTCGTTCAGTCATTCCACGTAGTGTTCCTAACCGCAGCCCCAGTGACTGCACTTGGATTCCTATTTGCAATGATGCTTCGCGAAGTACCACTTCGCACTGGCGCCGCGCACCACGCAGCAGCACAAGAAGCTGCTGGCGAGGCCATTGGCTAAACTCAAAAGCTCTAAGGGGCTACTACCGAAAGAAGTTTATGTTCTCTCGGTAGTAGCCTTCTTTGTTGCACTTGGTTACGGAATGGTTATTCCAGCCATTCCACTTTTTGCAAAAACATTTCACGTTAATAATGCCCAAATTGGTGCGATCATCTCCGCATTCGCATTTGCCAGATTTGCTTGGGGACTTCCTGCTGGAAAGTTAATCGATAAGTTTGGCGAACGAGCAGTTCAGGCCATCGGATTAGTAATCGTCTCGGCATCGTCTCTTACAGCAGGATTAGCTCAGACTTATTGGCAATTACTTATCTTCCGCGCAATCGGTGGAATCGGTTCGGTTATGTTCTCCGTTTCAGCCGGCGCACTTCTTATGCGATCGGTTGATGACAGCATTCGTGGGCGCGCGCAATCGATGTACAACGGCGGATTTCTAATCGGAAGTATTGCCGGCCCCGCATTTGGTGGAATTCTTTCTGCGATCTCTCTTCGCGTTCCGTTCTTTATTTATTCCGCAACACTTCTTGCCGCGTCATTCACCACAACAATATTTTTAAATGAAAAGCGCCTTGGAAAATCTATTAAGAACAAGCAAGATCCGGCTGATCGAGTCCTATTGAAGGATGCGCTAAAGATCTATCCATACGTTGCCGCAATGGCGATCTCATTCCTATCTAACTGGGTGCTATTTGGCCTTCGAAATTCAATCCTGCCGCTATTTACTAAAAATGATCTACAAGCTTCCACCACAATTCTTGGCTTTGGCTTCACACTGTCCGCAATCGTCCAAGGTTTAGCCCTTATCTACGTTGGAAAGATCTCTGACTTCCGTGGTCGCAAATTCGCTTTAATGGTTGGCGCAATCGTCTTGCTATCTGGTGTTGGCACCGTCTTAATCGCATCCAATTGGTGGTTCTACTTATTCGCAATGGCGCTATTCGGTGTTGGCGGCGCATTTGAAGGAACCGCAGCATCCGCAGTTGTTGGAGATGTCTTTGGCGGCAAAGGAGGCCGTGTAATTGCTCTTTGGCAGATGGCTGGCGACTTTGGAAACATTATTAGCCCGGTATTACTTGGTTGGTTAGTTGATGCTCACTCTTATCGTCCGGCATTTATAGCAACAGCAGCAGTGTTTTCATTAACACTGCTGCTGTCAGCAAAGATGCCAGAGACTAGAAAGCTAACTGGCGAGCCTTAATAATTAATTGTTGCTATCACGCAAAATCGAAAGCAAGCGCAAGATTTCCAGGTATAACCAAACTACGGTAACCATAAGACCAAAACCAGCACGCCATGATTCTTCATGTGGTGCGCCAGCTGCGATCATCTTTGTGATCTGATCAAAGTCCATCACTAAGAAGAAGGCGGCAATTCCTACGCCAGCGACGCAAAGCAGTAGGCCAAGACCTGAAACACCGTAGAAACCAAGTCCGCGGCCAACACCAAACATTGAAGCAATTAGTGACCCGAATGCAACAACCATATAACCGATCATTGCACCGCTCATGATGCGGGTGAACTTTGGTGTTACGCGAATCTTCTTGTTCTTGTATGCGAAGAGAATCCCAGCAAATGCAGCGATTGTTCCGATTACAGCTTGGGAAACAATTCCTGGATAGCGTGCTTCGTAAACGCTACTTATTGTGCCAAGAGCAAGTCCTTCAAGTGCGG
>DAIOGD010000024.1:0-11566 GCA_036745395.1 Candidatus Nanopelagicaceae bacterium
CACCACCAGATGGCGGACATACCGCCGAAATCCAACGGATTTGAGCGTGGAGGAGTTAGCGTTACCTTCCATGGCCTCCGGTTTTATCTACCTAATCATCCTTGCGATGTGGGTGGCCTATTTCTTACCTCGTTGGATTACAAGTCACGAGGAAGCATCCGGAAAGTCCGCCGAGAGATATAAGAGTGCAATGCGAGTTGTTGGCGAGAACGGTGTCCAAACAACTGTCGCAGATACTTTTGGAAGTGAAAGTCGAATTACTAAGCAACAACAAATTGCCCAACGTCGCATGATTTACAGCGCGCTCGCAATCTTTTTTTTAGTAACACTCCTAGGTGTGGCAATTAAATTTATCTCGCCGACAATTTTGGCGATCCCAGTTAGCGCAATGGCAATCTATACCGTGCATGTTCGTCGCCAAGTTATTGCGGCACAAGCACGTTCAAGAAGACTAAAAGCGCTTCAACAAATTACTACCGCAAAAGCGATAATTGAACCAACTGAGAAAATTTCATTTTCAACTCGCGTTGAAGCACAAGAAACTAATCGCGAACATTGGATTCCACTTGCCGAACGTCTAGATAGCGCGGGCGTAGTTGTTATTCCAAAAGATGGAAAGAGTTGGCAACCAACAAGTGTGCCGAAGCCAACCTATGTTTCGGCGCCAAAGGCCGTAACGCCAAAGCGCGTAATTGATCTAACCGTTCCGGGTGCTTGGAGTGCCGAACAAGAACTAAAGGCCGCAGCACCAGCCGAAGATTTCTTCGATCAAGTGTTAGCCGAAGAAGCAGCGCAAGAGCGTTGGGGCGCAGTTAACGAATAATTAAGTTGGATTTAATTTAAATCCAAGAAGTAAGCCACATGTGGTCAAGCCACGAGTTATACGAAATCGAAGTTCCAAAATAAAGCGGCAAAAAGTAGAGAAAATTCGCAATTAAAATTGCCGCAAAAGCCATCAAAGTAAATTTGCGCCGCTTGAGAGATTCTTCATCTGCCGCGGTTATTAAGTACTTATTACATACGTAGGCTAGAGCTAATAGTAAGAATGGCTCAAAAGAGATGGCGTAGAAGGTAAACATGGTGCGCTTTTGAAAAGCGAACCAAGGTAGGTATCCGGCTGCTAGAGCGGTAAGTATTACTCCGTTCTTCCATTCGCGCCGGGAAATCCAATACCCAATTGCAACAAGGAGCGCCAAGGTTGCACTCCACCAAAGAAGCGGCGTTCCAATTGCTAATACTTCTTGAGCACATGCACTAGCGCTACAAGTCTTGTCAGATGAATAAGAGAAAGAAGTTGGACGTGCCATTAATAACCATCCCCAAGGATTTGCCTTGTATGGATGACTTTCGGTTAGGTGGGCATGGAAGTTAAGAATTTGTGAATGGTAAAACCAAAAATTGCTTAAAATATTTTTAGATCTGGTGCGATCCCAACCAGTTTTGGTGATGAACCATCCCAGCCACGAAGCGAGGTAAATAACAAAAGGAATAAGTACAAATTGAAGTAACCGCTTCCAAAGATCTTCCCGGAGAATTTCTACAACTGGTCGTTCCTTGCCAAAGTATCGATGGCGCAACCAATCAGCAACGATTACAATGAATGCAAAGGCAACCAGGAAATAAAGCCCGCTCCATTTTGTGGCGATGGCCAACCCAAGTGAAATTCCAGCAAGCCAATACCTTTCATGCAAAATAGCTAAGAAGGCTAATTGAATGAAGAAGGTTAAGAAAATATCTAGGAGCGCAACGCGAGAGTGAACTAGGTGTAGCCCATCAATCAAAATAAAAAGTGTCGCAAGATTAATAATGAATTGGCTGGCAAATAACTTTTTGGCGGTGAAGTACATAACCAAAATAGAAAGCGTTCCAATAATGGCCGCGCTAAAGCGCCAGCCGAATTCGTTGTAGCCAAAAGCCTTAATACCTAGCGCGATAACCCATTTACCAATTGGTGGATGCACCACGAACTCCGCGCTATGGGTGGTTCCATCGATCTCAACGCCATGATGTAAAAGCGAATTGGCATTCTTTGCGTAATAGACCTCATCAAAGACCCAACCCTTTGGCGTACCTAAATGCCAAAGTCGCAGGAACAGTCCGACTAATGCGAAAGAACTGGCGTAGAGCCAATCGCGCGATATCCGGATCTGTCGCAAGTTCATGGTCAGAGCCTAAACCTGCGAGAATTGCCCAATGCTCATTCTCGCTGCGATTCCACTTGGTAATCCCGGGGATGCCTCTACTAATCTGAAAGAGGCGATAGCGACTTCTAAATATATTGCCGCCGAAGATTCCCGAAAGTTTGGCCGCTTATGCAGCGACCTTGGTGTCACTTATTCAGCAAAGGTAATTTCTTTTTTCGAAGGAAATGAGATCGAACGTTTACCCGAACTTATTTCGATTTTGGAATCTGGCAACGATCTCTTAGTTGTAACCGATGCTGGTGCTCCTGGAATTAGCGATCCCGGATATCGACTTGCCAGAGCTGCGGTTGAAAAAAATATAAAGATAAAAGTTTTGCCAGGGCCAAGTGCTGTAACAACCGCGCTTTTACTTTCCGGATTGCCATCGGATCGATTCTGCTTCGAGGGTTTCCCACCTCGCACTGGCGGCGCGCGAATTGCTACATTTACAAAATTGGCTCAAGAAGAGCGGACCATGATTTTCTTTGAAGCGCCGCATCGACTTCATGAATCACTACAAGATTTAATTTCTGTATTTGGCGGCGATCGCCCTGGTGCAATCTGTCGTGAAATGACCAAGACTTATGAAGAAACGATTCGCGGATCGCTAAGTGAATTGGAAGCTTGGGCAAGTTCAAATGATATTTTGGGCGAGATCACTTTGGTAGTTGCTGGCTTTGATCCTGCATCTCGCACCTTCGATACCCAAACGCTGATTAAAGAAGTCTTGGCGCAAGAGGCGGCTGGAATTTCTCGTAAAGATGCGATTGCAGAAGTAGCCCGGGTTACTGGGGTTGCAAAGCGCGAGGTTTTTGACGCAATGGTGAGCCATAAATCAACCGATAGACTGCAACCATGAGCGGCGATAAAACCTTTTACTTAACGACGCCTATTTATTATGTAAATGATGCGCCGCATATTGGCCATGCTTACACAACTGTCGCGGGCGATGTACTAACTCGTTGGCATCGTCAAAAGGGCGAAAGCGTCTGGTTCTTAACGGGCACCGATGAACATGGCGAAAAGGTCATGAACACCGCAAAGACAAATAACGTAACTCCCCAAGAGTGGTGTGATCGGTTAGTTGAAAGTGCATGGAAGCCAAATTGGCAGGCGCTAAATATCGCAAATGATGATTTCATTCGTACTACCGAAGAGCGCCACGAGACCCGCGTACAACGCTTTATGCAATTGTTAAAAGATAAAGGCTTTATCTACGCTGGAAAATTCGAAGGCCCATATTGCATTGGTTGCGAAGAATTTAAGTTACCTGGCGATCTTGATGAAGGTAAGTGCAAAGTCCACGGAAAGCCAGTTGAGATGCTCTCGGAAGATAACTGGTTCTTTAAGCTTTCGGCCTTTGTTCAACCACTACTAGATCACTATGCAAAGCATCCAGAAGCATGCGAACCAGCAAGTGCGCGCAATGAAGTGATTGCCTTTTTGGAAAGCGGAGTGCGAGACCTTTCTATTTCGCGTTCGACTTTTGACTGGGGAATTCCAGTTCCATGGGATACCGATCAAGTTATCTATGTTTGGTTCGATGCGCTTCTAAATTACGCAACCGCTGTTGGACTTGGTGATGCGCCGGAATCTGAAGGTGGCAAGAAGTTTGCTAAGACTTGGCCAGCCGATGTTCATCTAGTTGGAAAAGATATTTTACGATTCCACGCGGTTATTTGGCCGGCTATGTTGATGGCTGCCGGACTTCCAGTTCCTGGAAAAGTTTTTGCCCATGGTTGGTTACTTGTTGGTGGCGAGAAGATGAGTAAGTCAAAGCTCACCGGTATTGCTCCAAGTGATATCACCGATCACTTTGGTGTTGATGCTTTCCGCTATTACTTCTTGCGGGCAATTCCATTTGGTAGCGATGGTTCTTTCTCTTGGGAAGATATGTCGGCCCGTTACACCTCAGAACTGGCAAATGATTTTGGCAATTTAGCTTCGCGCCTAATTGCAATGATCGAAAAGTATTGCGAAGGCGTTATTCCGGCAAAGGCGAATAACACCGAATTGGCGATGGAATTAGCTAAGACTGTTGATACCGCCGATGCTGCGATCTGTGCTTTGGATTTCCAGGGCGGAATTAATGCGATTATGGAATATTGCAAGCGAGTAAATGGCTATGTAACAACCATGGAGCCATGGGCAATTGCGAAGGATGAAAGTCGCAAATCAGAACTCAACGAAGTTTTATATAACACCGCTGATGCAATTCGCGCACTAGCAATTTTGTTGCACCCAGTTATGCCAGCAACCACCGAGACACTTTGGAGTGCGCTTGGTGCAGAAGCTACACTTGGGGAAATCGGAAAGCAAAAGATTGCCGATGTTGCTAAATGGGGTGTACTTCCAGAAGGCAGCAAAGTTACAAAGGGCGCAGTTCTTTTCCCACGTTTGGAAGAGAAGAGCGAAGGTCAATAATTAATGGCCGATCGCCACAATCGCGATATCGATCGCCAACCCGCGCCACTTCCAGAACCGTTAAACGTAAAGTGCGTTGATGCTCATGCGCATATGGAAATCGTTACAAATACTGCCGCAGATTCCCCAGAAGTTGGCGCGGTAATTGCCGAAGCACAGAGCGTTGGAATTGATCGCATTGTTCAAGTTGGTTACTCCGCAGAACAATCCGAGTGGTGTGTAGAGGCTGCGGAAAGTTGGCCAAATGTATTGGCAGCTGTTGCCTTGCATCCAAATGAAGCACCAGTAGTTGAAGATCTTGAGAAAGATTTGGGGATTATCGAAAAACTTGCCGAACATCCACGCGTTCGTGCCATCGGTGAAACCGGTTTAGATTTTTTTAGAACTCCACCAGAGTTGCAAGAAAAACAAAAGTATTCCTTCCGCCGTCATATTGCATTGGCAAAGAAGGTAGATAAAGCGCTAGTAATTCATGATCGCGACGCACACCGCGATGTTCTAGATGTACTTCTTGAAGAGGGCGCACCGAAGATCACTATTTTTCATTGCTATTCCGGTGATGCTTCAATGGCCGAGGAGTGCATCAAGGCAGGATATGTTCTCTCGTTTGCCGGAACTCTTACCTTTAAAAATGCACCAGCACTTCGCGAAGCTGTGAAATTGGTACCACCGGATCAACTTTTAGTGGAGACCGATTCACCATTCTTAGCGCCGGCGCCACATCGCGGTGCCCTAAATAAACCATCACAGATTCCAAATATCTTGCGCTTTATGGCCGAAGAACGCGGTGATGATTTAGATCAACTCTGTTCCCAAATATCGGCAAATGCCGAACGACTATTTGGGTCCTTTGCCTAGATGAGTGGCTTACTTGGCGCCGCCGAAATTCGCGAGATCGCAGAACGTTTAGATGTGAGGCCAACAAAGAAACTTGGCCAAAACTTTGTAGTTGATGCCAATACTTGCCGGCGAATTGTTAAAGCGGCAGAAGTTTCAGAAAAAGATGTCGCTCTAGAGATTGGGCCGGGCTTAGGTTCGCTAACTCTTGCGATGCTCGAGATAGCTAAGGAAGTCGTTGCAATTGAGATCGATCCGAGGCTTGCTGGGGAATTAAATGCAACCGCAAAGCGCCATGGTTTTGGCGATAAGAAATTAACGGTTGTTACAAAAGATGCGATGGAAGTTGATTCGTTGCCAATTGATCCAACGGTTCTTGTTGCAAACTTGCCATACAACGTTTCAGTCCCAGTACTCCTTCACTTTTTAGAAAAGTTTCCATCTTTAAATGGCGGCGTTGTGATGGTGCAATCCGAGGTTGCCGATCGTTTGGTTGCAAAGCCCGGAAGTAAGGTTTACGGCAGCCCTTCGGTTAAAGCCACTTGGTGGGCAGATTTAACTTCCGCCGGAACGGTTGGTCGTTCGATTTTCTGGCCAGTACCAAATGTTGATTCCTCGCTAGTCAGATTTATTCGCCATAAGCCAGCGGGCGATGAAGCGCTTCGAAAGAAGACCTTTGCAATTATCGATGCCGCCTTTGCGCATCGCCGCAAGATGTTACGTGCCGCGCTCTCTGATCTATGTGGTGGCAGCGCCGCGGCAAGTGAAGTAATTACTTCTGCGGGAATTGACCCAACGATTCGCGGAGAGTCATTGGAATTGGCTGACTTTATAAAAATTGCCATTACGCTTTCTAAATGAGCAGAAACGGCGTTGTCGTTCGGGTGCCCGCAAAGGTAAACCTGCAACTTGCTGTTGGGCCACTTGAATCAGATGGCTTTCATGAAGTCACCACAATTTTTCAAGCAATCTCCTTATTTGATGATGTAACCGTTAAGCACGGTCCGGAAAATTCGGGTATTCAATTAACCGTCTCCGGATCAACTTCAAATGGCGTACCAATCGATGCCTCTAACTTGGCATATAAAGCGGCAAAGCTAATGGTTACTAACTATGGAATCAAAGAAGATATTGCGATTCACCTAAAGAAAGAGATTCCAGTTGCGAGTGGAATGGCTGGCGGAAGTGCGGATGCTGCTGGCGTATTAGTTGGAATTGATTCACTCTTTGAACTTGGTTTATCGCGCGATGAATTAGAAAGATTGGCGGCCGAACTTGGTAGCGATGTTCCCTTCTCTATCTCTGGTGGCGTTGCAATCGGTACGGGTCGCGGAGATCAAATAACACCGGCGCTTGCACGTGGAAATTATCACTGGGTATTAGCCCTTGCCGGACAAGGACTTTCAACGCCAGCGGTTTATCAAGAGTGCGATCGACTTCGCGAAGGTTTAACAGTTTCAAAGCCGCAAGTTGGCGATGAGATGATGCAAGCACTTCGAGCTGGCGATCCAGTTGCACTTGGTAAAGCGTTATCTAATGATTTGCAAGCAGCTGCATGTTCACTTCGCCCAGCGCTTCGTTTAGTTTTAGATGTTGGTCGCGATTACGGCGCACTTGGTGGAATCGTTTCTGGTTCTGGGCCAACAGTTGCATTCTTAGTTGCCGATGAAGAGAAGTCACTTGATTTAACTGTGGCGCTAAGTGCCAGTGGGGTTGTGGCCGGGGTAGTTCGAGCAAGCGGGCCAGTGCCTGGGGCGCGGGTCATCGAAACTCGTTAATTCGGCTCGTTTCGTTAAATAATTCGGAACGTTTTGGCAGTATCTGCACTTATATAGGACAATTCAGGTTCCGCCATTGTGTAGTGGCTAGCACATGGGCCTTTGAAGCCCAGGGTCCAGGATCGATACCTGGTGGCGGAGCCACTAAATCCGCAAGACCGCAGTTCCCCGATAGGCAAGACCGAACCGGAGGTAAAAGTGAGTACCGAGCTAGATGTAGCGATCGTGCTAGCAGCTGGCGAAGGAACGCGGATGAAATCTGCAACTCCTAAGGTGCTTCACCCAATTGCCGGGAAAACAATCATTGACCATGTTCTCTCGCAAGTACTCGTTTTAAAACCAAATGAGCTTCGCGTGGTTGTTGGACATGGCCGCGAACAAGTTGAACCAGAAGTTAAGAAGGTTGCGGCTAACGCAACAACAGTTTTCCAAGCCGAACGAAATGGCACCGGTCATGCAGTGCAATTGGCGCTCGCAGATTTAAAGACATCCGGAACCGTTCTTATTCTTGCGGGAGATACACCGCTACTGCGTCACGAAACTCTGGCCGAGTTTGTTGCAGCCCATGCAAAGTCAAAGAATCTGGTTTCGGTATTGACCGCCGAACTTCCAGATCCAACTGGCTATGGCCGAATTGTCCGTGATGAATCTGGCGCAATTGTTGCGATCGTTGAAGAGCGCGATGCCTCCGATGAAATTAAAGCGATCGATGAAATTAATACCGGGGTATACCTTTTTGATATTGCAGCCCTTCGCGATGGCGTTGCAAAGTTGAAGACAAATAATGCCCAAGGCGAGTTGTACTTAACCGATGTAATCGCCGATATTAAAGCGAGCTCCGGCAAAGCGGCGGCAATTCTTTCTTACGATTACACCGAGACCCTTGGAATTAACGATCGCTCTCAACTAGCCGAGTGCATTGCAATAATGCGTGATCGTATTAATGATCGCCATATGAAGGCCGGAGTCACAATTGTTGACCCAACAACAACTTGGATCGATGTTGATGTGAAGATTGCAAACGATGTGACTATTTATCCAAACACTGTGATCTTTGGCGATTGCGAAATTGCAACCGGCGCCAGCGTTGGTCCCTTCGCTTATCTGCGCCCAGGAACAAAACTTGCGGCAAATACCAAGGTCGGCGCATATGTAGAAGTTAAGAATTCAACGATCGGCGAAGGTTCAAAAGTGCCACACCTTTCCTACGTGGGAGATGCCACCATCGGAAGCGGCAGCAATATTGGCGCAGCAACAATCTTTGTTAACTACGACGGGGTTGCAAAGCACCGGACCGAAATTGGCAACGAGGTCCGAATTGGTAGCGACACCATGTTGGTTGCCCCAGTTCGAGTTGGGGATGGCGCATACACTGCTGCTGGTTCGGTAATTACCGAGGATGTTCCAGCAGGATCGATAGGTGTTGCCAGAGCCAAGCAACGCAATATTCTTGGGTGGGTATTACGTAAGCGATCAGGAACGAAGTCTGCAGAAGCCGCCACAAAAGCTGGCGCCAAAGTAGAGAACGAATAGGGGAGCCAAACTAAATGAGCGAACTGCGACTCACATCTGAAAAACGGTTGCGCTTATTTACTGGCCGCGGATATCCAGAGTTAGCTGAAGGTGTAGCTGAAGAACTCGGCATTCCAATTACACCGACATCGGCATACGACTTTGCAAATGGCGAAATATTTGTTCGCTTCGAAGAGAGCGTTCGCGGAAGCGATGCCTTCGTAATTCAATCGCACGCAGCTCCCGTTAATAAGCAGATCATGGAGCAATTGATTATGGTCGATGCGCTAAAGCGAGCATCGGCAAAACGAATCACAGTCGTTACACCTTTCTATGGCTATGCCCGTCAAGATAAGAAGCACCGTGGCCGCGAGCCAATCTCTGCTCGTTTGATGGCGGATTTATTTAAGACCGCTGGCGCCGATCGCCTAATGGTTGTCGATCTTCACACTTCACAAATTCAAGGTTTCTTCGATGGTCCAGTGGATCACTTGTTTGCACTTCCACTTCTAACAAATTATGTTGGAAGCAAGGTTGATCGGACCAAGTTAACAATCGTTTCACCTGACTCTGGTCGCGTCCGTGTTGCCGAACGTTGGTCTGACCTTCTAGGCGGTTGCCCGATCGCTTTCATTCACAAAATGCGCGATCCACGTATTCCAAATGAATCTGTAACCGGAAAAGTTGTGGGCGATGTGAAGGGCCAAACCTGCGTTGTAATCGATGACATGATCGATACCGCTGGAACAATTACCAAAGCCGTTGATGCGCTTTATGCCGAAGGCGCTAAGGATGTAATCATTGCTGCAACCCACGCGGTCTTCTCAGGTCCAGCTATTGAACGACTAAAAGCCTCGCGCGTAAGTGAAGTTGTAGTTACAAATACTTTGCCAATTCCAGAAGATGCCCAATTCGATAACTTAACGGTGCTTTCTATTGCACCACTTATCGCCCGCGCGATTCGTGAAGTATTTGAAGATGGTTCGGTCACTAGTTTGTTTGATGGCCATAGCTAATCGATAACTAATGCAACGTCTTCATCCAACCAAAGAACTACTACTTATGACGGTAGTAAAACTCTTGGATACCAAGACGCCCGAAGAGCTAAATAGCGATGAAGTTCTGGAAATATCTGGAGTTTCTAAAGGTTCGCTTTATCACCACTTTGAAGATTTTCCAGAGCTAATTGAAGAAGCTTTAGTATTCAGGTTCGGCCAATTCGTTGATCGCTCGGTTTCCATGCTTACCGCGGCTATGACTTCATCTAGATCGCGCGAACAATTACTTCAACAAGTAAAAGAAGTAACAAGGGTGACCCAATCAGAGGCGCTAAAAGCTAATCGCTTTGAACGTGTTGGTGCGATTGATAAAGCAATTAGACAAAAAAGAATGGCGAAGAAGCTTGGTGAAGAACAAGAACGATTAACCCAAGCACTTGCTGACCTATTTAGAGAAAGTGTTGAAAAAGGTTTTGGTGATCCGGCAATTGATCCCCGCACGGTTTCGATATTGGTTCAGGCTTACACCCTAGGAAAAGTTGTTGATGACTTCACACCAAATCAGGTCGATCCAGATAAGTGGACTGACCTAATCGATCTCATTTTAGAGAAGGTACTTTTTACGCGCGGATAGCGCGCAATTTGCTCCCGTTGCCCCCGGTGGGTTAGTCTTCAGGCTCGTTCCGGCGAGGGATTTAATATCCGTAATCGACGGTGATTTTTCTCCTCGGACGTGCAACCGTAAACGTCTTTTTATGAAGGAGAAGCACAATGGCTGAAATTACAATCACAGGTACAACTCGTACCGAATTCGGTAAAGGTGCATCTCGTCGCGATCGCCGCTCTGGTCTAGTTCCAGCAGTTATCTACGGACACGGTGAAGCGCCAAAGCATGTGGCCCTTCCACTACGCGAACTAGGTGCTGCACTTAAGTCTTCAAACGTTTTGCTCGATGTCGTTATCGATGGCAAGACCGAACTAACACTTCCAAAGTCAGTTTCACGTAATCCGCTAACCGGCGTACTGGCTCACATCGACCTAGTAATCGTTCGTCGTGGAGAGCGCGTTAAAGTTGAAGTTCCAGTACACACAGTCGGCAAGCATGACGTTGATGGAATTTTGGAACACGTTCACAACACAATCGAAGTTGAAGCAGAAGCTACTTCGATCCCAGCATTCCTAGAAGTTAACGTTGATGGCTTAATGGCTGGAAACTCAAAGACCGCTGGAGATGTAATTCTTCCTGCGGGCGTTACCTTGGTTTCAGATGCCAGCGTTGTTGTAGTTCACTTGTCTGAACGCTCAACTGCTGTTGAAGAAACACCTGCGGCACCTGCTGAAGGCGCTGCTGCAGAAGCTGCACCAGCTGCTGACGCCGCAAAAGACGATAACAAGTAACAACTAGTTATCTAGATAGTTTCATTAGATGAGTGATGAGCGTTGGTTAGTCCTTGGATTAGGTAATCCAGGCGACCAATACTCATCAACTCGTCACAATATTGGCCAGATGGTTATCAATTACCTGGCGATTAATTCAAAATTTTCTGCTCATAAATCTAAGACCAATATTGCAGATATTCGCGTGGCAGGTCATCCGGTAACCCTTGCGAAATCTCAGGGCTATATGAACGAAAGTGGCGCACCAACAAAGGCGCTGGCCGATTTTTATAAAGTAAAAGCCGATCACTTAATTGTCATTCATGATGAATTGGATATTGCCTTTAATACGATTCGAATCAAGCAAGGCGGTGGCGACAACGGCCACAATGGTTTGAAATCACTTTCGATGCACTTTGCCACACCTGATTACTTTCGAATCCGTATGGGCATCGGA
>DAIOGD010000025.1:0-11399 GCA_036745395.1 Candidatus Nanopelagicaceae bacterium
CATGACCGTCGATGAGCGCGCCAAGGCTGGTCTCTTTTTGGCAATGCAGTATCCGGTAGAAGTTCCTGGAGTATCTGTAACAAACTTCCTGCGCACTGCTGCAACCGCAATCCGCGGTGAAGCACCGAAGGTTCGCACCTGGGTTGGCGAGGTAAAGGATGCTATGGCTGGTTTACAGATGGATCCGAATTTCGCTGAGCGTTCAGTTAATGAAGGTTTTTCTGGCGGCGAGAAGAAGCGACATGAAATTCTTCAGTTAGAACTTTTAAAGCCTAAATTTGCGATCCTAGATGAAACCGATTCTGGTCTCGATGTCGATGCACTGAGGATTGTTTCTGAAGGCGTAAACAAAGTTAAAGAAAATTCTGATCTTGGAATTCTACTGATCACTCACTACACGAGAATCCTTCGTTACATAAAGCCTGATTTCGTCCACGTTTTTGCTGCCGGCCGCGTAGTCGAAGAAGGCGGACCAGAACTAGCAGAAAAGCTAGAAGAGAAGGGTTATGCAGAATATCTACCTGCATAAATTAAATGAATAACTTTTCTGTCGCAAAAATCCGTGAAGATTTCCCAATCTTCAATAAGGTGATGCGCGGTGGAAATAAGCTGGTTTATTTGGATAGCGGCGCAACTTCCCAAAAGCCGCTTTCTGTTTTGGATGCCGAACGGGATTTCTACCTTAACCATAATGCTGCCGTACATCGCGGGTCGCATCTACTTGCCGAAGAAGCAAGTGAAGCATACGAAAAAGCTCGAGAAGTTGTTGCGAATTTCATCGGCGCGAAATCAGATGAGGTAATTTTTACCAAGAGCGCGACGGAGAGTTTGAATGCTCTGGCCTATTCTTTTGGAAACTCGAAGGAAGGGTCGCCTTTCTATTTGCAAGCAGGGGACGAGATCTTGCTTTCCGAGATGGAGCACCATGCAAACTTAATTCCTTGGCAAGAATTGGCTAAGCGAACCGGCGCAAAATTATCTTGGTTCAACATTGACAAACAAGGAAGATTAGATCTTTCCAATATTGACGAACTGATAAATTCGAGAACGAAGTTGGTTTGCCTCACCCATCAATCTAATGTCCTGGGGACTGTCAATCCAATTGTCGAAATTGCCGCTAAAACTCACAAGGTCGGCGCTTTATTCATACTCGATGCCTGCCAATCGGTCCCTCACTCGTCGGTATCAGTCAAAGATTTAGATATAGATTTCCTGGCATTCTCTGGTCATAAAGCTCTTGGACCTACAGGAATTGGGATCCTTTGGGGCAAAGCTGAATTGTTGGATGAAATGGAACCATTCCTATTTGGTGGTTCAATGATTGAGTCAGTGACAATGACTGATGCAACCTGGGCGCCCGTCCCCAGAAAATTTGAAGCGGGCGTTCCTAATATGGCGCAAGCTGCTGGATTAGCAGCAGCGATCAAGTATTTGGAAAATGTTGGAATGGATGTAATTGCAAACCATGATCGCGAACTGACGCAATATGCACTTTCAGAATTTGAAAAGCTTTCTGGTGTAACCATTATCGGGCCAAAAGATATTTCTAACCGAGGTGCGGTCATCTCCTTCACCATCGACGGTATTCATCCCCATGACGTCGGTCAGGTTTTAGACCAGTATGGAATCGCTGTGAGGACCGGTCATCATTGCGCGTGGCCGCTAATGAAGAAATTTGGAATCGCAGGCACAACTAGGGCTTCCTTCTATTTATATAACGATATCTCTGAGATAGATCAACTGGTCCAGGGAGTTAAAGATGCTCAGAAATATTTTAAGGTTTAATTAAAAATGGAACTCGACTCCCTTTATCAGCAAGTGATCTTGGATCACTATAAGAATCCAACTAATAAGAGTTTGCGGGCGCCTTTTACTGCCCAAGTTCACCACGTAAATCCGAGTTGTGGCGATGAAATTACCTTAAATATTTTAGTCAAAAATGGCGTCGTGGAAGATATTTCGTGGGATGGCGTTGGCTGTTCAATCTCACAAGCAAGTACCTCGATTATGTCCGAGCTTGTTTTAGGAAAAAGCGTTTCGGATGCATTTAAGGTCTTAGAGGAATTTACCGAGCTAATGCAGAGCAAGGGCCAATCGAAGGGCGATGAAGAGGTCTTAGAAGATGCAATCGCTTTTGCGGGAGTCTCAAAGTTCCCGGCTCGAATCAAATGTGCGCTATTGGGATGGATGGCCTTCAAAGATGCCACCGCACAATCAATTGCTAAAAATTAATCTTAAAGAGCGCCAACACCGAGATAGGGATAAACTAAGAAAATGAGCGACAAACTAGCGACTATTGATGATGTAACCGAGGCGATGAAAGATGTCATCGATCCTGAACTGGGTATTAACGTCATCGATTTAGGATTGGTTTATGACCTTCGCGTAGATGACAATAATGTCGCAACTCTCGATATGACACTTACATCGGCTGCCTGTCCGCTGCAAGATGTCATTGAGGATCAAACCCATCAAGTCCTTCAAGATCTAACTTCAGATGTGAAAATCAATTGGGTTTGGATGCCACCTTGGGGTCCAAATCGCATCACCGATGATGGACGAGAACAACTTCGTGCCATCGGCTTTACTGTTTAATCATTAGTTCATGAGTATGCATGGCCAGTGGATGGCCTTGAGATCGCTTTCCTCTGATCAGTCAGTTAAGAATCAGAAGCTTAAGAAGGGAACTTTTAAGCGGATTCTGGGCTATGCAAAACCATATAAATTTTACTTAACCATTTTCCTTTTGACGGTAGTCGTTGATGCCGTTTTAGTTGTAGCAACACCGTTACTTCTTCGCAATCTAATTGATAAAGGAGTCATACCCGGAAATCTCCATCTCGTAACAACTTTGGCGCTAATTGTTGGGGTTCTCGCAATTGCTGATGCCGGATTCAATCTCTTTGGCAGATGGTTCTCTAGTCGAATTGGCGAAGGACTTATATTCGATCTTCGTACTCAAGTTTTCGCTCATGTGCAACGACAATCGATTGCCTTCTTTACACGCACTCAAACCGGAGCCCTGATATCTCGGATCAATTCAGATGTCATTGGTGCCCAACAAGCATTTACCGGGACCCTTTCGGGAGTTCTTAGCAATTTATTAAGTCTCATTCTGGTTACGATCGCCATGCTTACTCTTTCCTGGCAAATTACAGTCGTTTCACTTCTTCTGCTACCGGTCTTTCTGATCCCAACTAAATGGATTGGGAAGAAGCTTCAGGAATACACTCGAAAGTCCTTTGATTTAAATGCCCAGATGTCAGCAACTATGACGGAAAGATTCAACGTTTCGGGCGCCTTGCTGGTGAATCTTTACGGAGAACGCGAGGAGGAGAGCAGGAACTTCTCAGCCAAAGCCCGTCGCGTTGCCGATATGGGAATCTCTATTGCCATGTTGAATCGAGTTTTCTTTATCGCGATGTCTTCCGTCGCGGCAGTTGCAACGGCTTTTGCATATGGAATTGGTGGACATCTTGCGGTAAGCAAAGCGATAAGTGTTGGTACCTTGCTGGCAATAACGGCGCTTTTGGCCCGTCTATACGGTCCACTAACGGCTTTGTCAAACGTTCGGGTTGACATCATGTCGGCGTTGGTGAGTTTTGAAAGAGTCTTTGAAGTTCTTGATCTGGAACCGATGGTAGTTGATCCAACCAATCCACTTTCAATTCCAAGATCTATGCCAGAAATTGAATTTAAGAATGTTCACTTCTCTTATCCAAAGGCTTCTGAAATTTCCTTAGCCTCACTTGAATCGGCAGCAAAGCCAGAGACGATTCAAAGTGGCGAGATATTGAAGGGCTTGAACTTTAAAGTTTCGCCAGGAACTTTAACCGCCATTGTTGGACCATCTGGTGCTGGCAAAAGCACTATCTCTGGTCTAGTTCCAAGGCTTTACGATGTTACAAATGGCGCCATTGAGATCAACGGCGTCGATATAAGAAAAGCTTCGCTGAGGGATCTTCGAGATCTCATCGGTGTTGTCACCCAAGATAGTCACATGTTCCACGAAAGTATTCGTGAGAATCTTCGCTACGCAAAATCAGAGGCAACAGATGAGGAATTGCTACTTGCATGCGATCAGGCACAACTTGGAACATTTATTCGTTCACTACCCAATTGTTTAGATACCGTGGTAGGCGAGCGAGGGCACCGTCTTAGTGGCGGCGAGAAACAACGACTTGCTATCGCAAGACTTCTTTTGAAGGCGCCAGCAATAGTCATTCTCGATGAGGCAACCGCTCACCTAGATTCGGAGAACGAGGCTTTGGTTCAAAAGGCATTTGCCGAAGCTCTGAAGGGAAGGACCTCAATCGTTATAGCGCACCGACTTTCCACGATTGTAAATGCAGATCAGATTCTGGTTTTAGAGAATGGTGAAATCGCGCAGCGCGGGACACACGAGCAATTGGTTAACTCAAAAGGCCTCTACTTTGACCTTTATCAACGTCAAACTCTTGGAAGCGTAGATTAAGTATTTCTAAATAGAAGTACGCGGCCTATAAGGATCATTAGCCCAAAAGCCAACCATTGAATGGCATATGCATAATGCGGTCCATCGCTTAGGTCAGGTAAATCTATCGAAGTTAATAGCGCTGATTCGGCGTTCGAAGAATCAAAAGCCTTTATCAGATCGGCGTAGTAGGGCTTGGCGCCTTGTGATTGAAGTTTGGACAAATCCGGAAGCGAGCCCTTGGCCGAAGAAGCAAAAAAATTACCAGCAAGCTGTTTTGAAACATCTTCCGAGCGAATTCTCAAATCAAGGGTGATTTCACTTGAAGTAACTTCTTTGATCGTTGGGGGAGTTGTTGCCGATGTTCCGGCCACGACCCATCCGCGATCCACCCAGATCTTTTCATTTTTGGTTGTTATGAATAGCTGTAGGACTTCAAAACCATAACGTCCCTGACTATATCTATCTCGAATCAACGCTTGGTGCGCTGGATCGAAGCGACCTTTTAATTGAAAAGTTCGCCACTGATTTTTTATGGGGTCTATTAGTGATAGGTCAGAGAGCGATGAAACCGGTGTTGAAATATTCGGACGAATTAATCTATTTTGCGCCGCACGATTTTCTCCTCGATGAAATTGCCACTGACTTGCCAACAGGCACCCAAAGATTAGAAGTAAGGCAATTCCACTTTTAGCTAGCTCTACTGGCGTTAGAAATTTAGGCAGGTTTTTCATTACCAATTTCCCGAGAGGGAATTACCTGGCCTTGCGCCGAATTGGAATTCTCTCGTCCAGCGTTTGCAATAACGACTGCAATGTAAGGCAAGAGCACCGCCCCGAGAAGAGTTGCCCAGCGATATGGGCTTGGAAGTATCACCGTGGCTATGAAGCAGATGGTTCGAATCATCATTGAAATGAAATAACGGCGCGCTCTGGAGCTCTGGTCAACGCTTAGCGGATCGCCGGCAGAGGTAATCGACGTTGTAGTAGCTTGCTTCTTTCGGTCGAATCTCATACCCCTATCGTAGGAGCAATCCGGTTTTTGTGCGCGCTGACTAGGTATCTTATGAATACGGGTAAGTAACAAGTAAGTTATGGGTGTGAGCGATATCAAGCCAGTAGTTCTGATCACCGGTGGGAACCGAGGTATCGGACTAGCGATAGCAAGAAGATTTGCGGCAGCAAATTATCAAGTGATTGTCACGACACGTTCAGGTGAAGCCCCGGAAGGCTTAACTTCCGTAAAGATGGATGTAACGGATACTCCTAGCGTTGATGCTGCAATAAAAGAGATAGAAGAGAAATTTGGTGGAGTAGACATCCTCGTTGCAAATGCCGGAGTAACAAAAGATGGTTTGGTTATGCGTATGAGTGATGATGATTTTGAATCGGTTCTGGACGCCAATCTGACTGGCGCATTTCGAGTTGCTCGGGCATGTACCCGCGGAATGATGAAAAAGAAGTCTGGTCGAATGATCTTTGTAGGATCGGTCGTTGGAATGCTTGGCTCAGCTGGGCAAGTTAACTATGCGGCAACCAAGAGCGGCCTAATTGGCATGGCTCGTTCTTTTGCTCGCGAACTTGGCAGTCGCGGCATAACGGCAAATGTTGTGGCCCCTGGTTTTGTTGATACTGATATGACTGCGGTTCTTGATGAAAAGCGAAAGGCAGAAATTATCGGGGCTGTTCCACTGCAAAGATTTTGTACGCCGGAGGAAATTGCTGGTGTGGTCGAATTTCTAGCTTCACCGCAAGCTAGCTATATAACTGGAGCGGTCATCCCTGTGGATGGCGGATTAGGAATGGGGCACTGATCATGGCGATTTTAAAAGATAAGAATATTTTAGTAACCGGTGTCCTCACTGAGGCCTCGATTGCATTCCACATTGCGCGTATTGCTCAAGAAGAAGGAGCAAATGTAATTCTCAGTTCCTTTGGTCGCGCTTTGAGCATCACCAATCGAATTGCAACTCGTCTCCCTAAACCTGCAGAAGTAATTGAACTCGATGTCACAAATCAAGAACATCTAGATGGTCTTGCTTCTGTTATCGGAAAGTATTTCCCTCATCTTGATGGAGTGGTTCACTCAATCGGATTCGCACCGGAAGCTGCACTTGGTGGAAACTTTCTAAATACGGAATGGGCTGACGTTGCTACCGCGGTTCAGGTTTCAACTTTCTCATATAAATCATTAGCGATGGCTTGTCGACCACTATTTAAAAAGGATTCTGGCGCGAGCATTGTCGGACTCACCTTTGATGCAACTGTTGCTTGGCCAAAATATGATTGGATGGGTGTAGCTAAAGCCGGTCTCGAATCGGCTAATCGCTACTTAGCTCGTGATCTTGGCGCGGAGAACATTCGTTGCAATCTAATTGCCGCTGGCCCAATTAAGACGATGGCGGCAAAATCAATTCCAGGCTTTGAGGATTTTGAAAGCGTTTGGACCCACAGAGCTCCACTGGCTTGGGATGTTTCCGATCCAATTCCTGCAGCCCAGGGCGCGGTCGCTCTGCTCTCTGATTTCTTTCCAAAAACAACCGGTGAAATTGTCCATGTGGACGGTGGCGTTCACGCTATAGGCGGCTAAGTAGCCCGTTTTGTCCTCGGGAAAGCCCTGGGGTATCCTTTGGTCATCAAGTGGAGTTAGTCGCTCCCACCTTTATCGCCTAGGCGGACTGGTCAAGTTAGAACTTTGTAAGACTCGAATATTTATTCGTTGTTTTACTTATTTCGATATTTAGCGGCTACCACCACCTGCAAATTAAAGGATGGGGGAGTTATCAGCACTGAACCAAGAATCAACGATCGAATTCGCGTTCCGCAAGTTCGTCTGATTGGTTTTACTGGGGAACAAGTTGGCGTAGTAGATATCGATACCGCTCTGAAGATGGCGGATGAAGTCGGTCTTGACCTCGTTGAAATTGCCCCAGATGCCAAACCTCCGGTTTGTAAGGTCATGGATTTCGGTAAGTACAAATACGAAATCGCGCAAAAGGCCCGAGAAGCCAGAGCAAATCAGACTCATATTGTTGTAAAGGAAATGCGTCTTCGGCCAAAGATTGAGCCACATGATTACGAAACCAAGAAGAACCACATCGAACGTTTCTTAAAAGGTGGCGACAAGGTAAAGGTGACCATTCAATTTAGAGGACGTGAGCAAGCTAGACCGGAAATCGGTTATCGCTTGTTAATGAAACTCGCAGAAGAATTGTCCGAAGTAGCTTTTGTTGAATTCGCCCCGAAGCAAGAGGGACGAAATATGACGATGGTTCTCGGAACAAATGTAAAGAAGGGGCAGGCGGTCTCGCAGCAAAAAGCTGCAAAGACTCCAGCCGCTGCAAGCAAGCCGGCGGTTAAGGAAACTGCTGAAGATGTTGTACTTGAAGATAACTAACTGGGAGGTTAGCGAATGCCAAAGATGAAAACCCACAGTGGGGCGAAGAAAACTTTTCGCCTAACAGGTACCGGAAAAGTCATGCACGAACGTGCTGGCAAGCGCCACCTTTTGGAACACAAGTCTTCGCGTGTTACACGTCGACTTTCAAGTGATGCTGTTGCGAAAGCTCCAGTAACTGTAACCGCCAAGCGCATGCTCGGCTTGAAGTAAGGGGAGGAATAGACGATGGCAAGAGTTAAGCGCGGAGTACATGCCGCTAAAAAGCGTCGCACACTATTAGAGCGTGCTGAAGGTTATCGTGGGCAACGTTCTCGTCTTTTTGCTAAGGCGAAAGAGCAAGTTACTCACTCAATGGTTTATGCCTTCAACGACCGCAAGGATCGTAAGGGCGATTTCCGTCAACTTTGGATTCAGCGCATCAATGCTGGTGCACGTGCAAACGGTTTGACTTACAATCGTTTCATCCAAGGATTGAAGGGCGCTGGAATTGAAGTAGATCGCAGAATTCTTGCCGATCTTGCAACAAATGATCCAGCAGCTTTTGCGCAACTTGTTGAAGTTGCTCGCAAGCACGTTGTAAATGCCTAATAACCAAATTACGAGCCTTCATTCTCCGCATGTCGAGAGAGTGAAGGCTCTTTTGGGTTCCCGAGGAAAGAAGATTCGCCAAGCCGAGAAAGAGTTCATTGCTGATGGAATCCAATCGGTTCGCGAGGCTTTGCAAGGATTAACCGAAGAACGTCTCTCGTCGGCCGGAAAAAGCGAGAAACCCAAACTAATCGCGCTTTACGTAACAGAACGAGGCTACGCCAAACTTCAAAGCGAAGTAGACCTTGAAGATTTGGAACAGGCGCCCCTTTTTCATGTAACTGACGAGGTTATGAACGCGATGTCAGATACTGAGTCGCCGCAGGGCATTCTGGCTCTTTGCAAATACACCGAGATGACTCTTTACAAGATTGCACAGAAAGAAAGTAAAAAGGTTGCCTATTTTTGGGAGATTCAAGATCCCGGAAATAGCGGTACCGTAATTAGGACAGCTGAAGCTTTTGGCTTTGATGCAGTTGTTTTTTCAACTAACAGTGTTGATGTGTACTCGCCTAAGACTGTAAGAGCTACCGTGGGAGCGATTTGGCATATCCCAGTAGTGGAAAACGTACCGCTTCATGAGATTATGGATTTTGCCCAAAAGCACGGGTATCAAACAGTCGCCCTTGATGGGGCTTCGGAAGATTCACTCGCTAATTTAGATAAGAGCGAGAAGATGATTTTGATATTTGGAAATGAGGCGAGGGGCCTGCCGGAGGTCGCTAATCTAGACGCTCGTGTTCGTATTCCAATGAGCGGTAAATCTGAAAGTTTAAATGTCGCAAGCGCAGCAGCAATCGCCCTCTTTGAAGTGGGAATTCGCTAGACTTAATTATTATGTCCATTTCAGTTGATGATGTGAAAAGAGCCCTGCAAGCTGGTGTTGCGGCCATCGCTGAAGCCAAGAATTTGGACGAACTTAAGCAAGTGAAGATTCTTCATTTGGGAGATAAATCAGAACTCTCCAAGGCAAGTCAGAGTTTGGGAAAGCTCGCGCCAGAGTTGAAAGCGGAATTTGGCAAGGTTGTGGGGCAGGCCAAGTCGGAGTTGAATGGTGCTTTTGAGGCAAGACTAAAGGCTCTAGAAATTGAACGCGATGCTGCCATCCTGATTGAAGAGCGGGTAGATGTAACGCTTCCGCGAACTGGATTTCCAAAAGGCGGTCTGCATCCACTAACAATTCTCACAAATGAAATTAGTGATCTTTTCTTAGGTCTTGGTTACCGAGTAGCCGAGGGACCAGAACTTGAATCTGAATGGTTGAATTTTGACGCGCTTAATATTCCAGCGGATCATCCAGCAAGAACGATGCAAGATACCTTTTTCGTTGAACCGCTGGAATTGAAGTTAGTTCTCAGAACACATACATCGCCAGTTCAGATTCGAACGATGCTGGAGAACCAACCGCCTATTTATGTTATTTGCCCAGGACGTACCTACCGAGCCGATGAATTGGATGCAACGCATACACCTGTATTTAGTCAGGTTGAGGGTTTGGTAATCGACAAAGGAATTACCATGGCAGATCTCAAGGGAACTCTAGATTATTTCGCGAAGGCTATGTTCGGGCCAGATGTTCGGACTCGTCTTCGCCCTTCATTCTTTCCTTTTACCGAGCCAAGCGCGGAAGTTGATTTCTTCTTCAATGGCAGATGGGTTGAATGGGGCGGTTGTGGGATGGTAAACCCCAAGGTTCTAAAGGTTTGCGGCATAGACCCAGAAATTTATTCGGGGTTTGCTTTTGGAATGGGACTTGAGCGCACACTCATGGTGCGACACGGAATTACCGATATGCATGACATCGTTGAAGGCGATATTCGTTTTAGTCAAAGCTTTGGATTGGGCGGACGATGAAACTTCCGTTGTCGTGGATTCGCGAATACGTGCCGGTGCCGTTGGATATTTCAATGGACGAACTTGAAAATGCCTTCGTAAAAGTTGGATTCGAAATAGAAAGCATTGAAATTCAGGGTTCTGACTTAATCGGACCATTGGTTGTTGCCGAGATTAAAGAGATAGAAGACCTTGCGGGCCATAAGAAACCAATTAGATATGTTGGTCTTGATTGCGGCGAGGGAACTATCCGAAATGTAATTTGTGGGGCGACAAATTTCAAGGTTGGCGATTTGGTGGTTGCAGCACTACCAGGTGCTGTACTCCCAGGAAATTTCGAAATTTCAGCTAGAGAAACATACGGAAAAACAAGTAATGGGATGATCTGTTCAGCTCGCGAGCTTGGTATAAGCGATGAACATGCCGGAATTATTGTTTTGCCGGCAAAATGTGCTCCGCTGGGAAGTGACGCCATTGAATTACTTGAAATCAAAGATGTTGTCATTGATGCGGCGATAAATCCAGATAGGGGATACGCCTTAAGTATTCGCGGTCTGGCTAGGGAATTGTCAGCCTCGCTGGGATTGGTGTTCAAGGACCCGGTAACTAGCGTCAATCCGAAGAAGTACGCGATAAACAAGGATGGAATCCAAGTAAGTATTACCGATTCGGATTCTGTTTCAGTTGCCTTCATACGAACAATTGAAGGTTTTGATGCAAACGCTCCAGTCCCACTTTGGATGAGTCGACGAATTGAGAAGTGCGGCATGCGCTCAATTTCACTGGCCGTCGATATAACTAATTATGTAATGCTGGAACTGGGACAACCGTTGCATGCTTTCGACGCCGAAAAAATTGTGGATGAATTAGTAATTCGGCCAGCAAAAGAATTTAAGTCAATTAAGACTCTTGATGGCCAAGAGCGCAAACTTGCCGAAGATGAATTAGTTGTAGCAGATAGAAATGGCCCGTTAGCTCTAGCCGGTGTTATGGGTGGAGCTAGTTCTGAAGTAACTACTTCGACAAAGAAAATTGCCCTAGAAGGTGCCCGGTTCGATCCAATAACCATAGCCAAGGCATCTAGGCGCCACAAACTATCGTCAGAAGCATCACGTCGGCTTGAAAG
>DAIOGD010000026.1:0-11034 GCA_036745395.1 Candidatus Nanopelagicaceae bacterium
GCCCAACAACGCGAGTCTCGCGCACTTGCATCTGCAGAGCGCACCCTCTCCGAAGCAGCACGCATCGCAAAGGAAAAGTTAGAAAGTTCCGAATCTAAGGCGCGTTCAATACTTTCTGGTGCAGAATCTCGTGGACGCAAGTATCTTGAAACCGCCGAAGCAGAAGCAGAAGAAGTTAAGGATAAGGCCCTTCGCGCGGCTCAAACCCTTGCTAATGAGAGCAAGCGTGAAGCAGCAGCACTTGCCAGTGCCGCTCGCAGCGAAGCAGAACGAATCATCAATACCGCTACTTCCGAAATTGGAAACTTCCGCGGCTGGTTGACTTCCGCAATAACGGAATCAGAACGTCTATATAGAATCCAGACCCAATCACTTACCGCTGCGGAGCGTGCGATTGCGGAGACAAAAGCGCGGCTTGAAACAGCTTTCAATCGTCTATCAGGACTTCAAATTGAAATTGATTCAAATCTCGATGATCAAAACCGCCCAGTAAAGCGTCGCTTCCCAACAACTGAGGATCAAGTTCCCGCCCAACGTTCAACGGGATCAAGTTCTGCAAAGAAGAGTGCGAAGAAGAGTCCTGCTAAAAAGCGTAGGTAATTTTCGCAATGCCTTCCCTGCCATATATAAGTAAAAGAGAACGAAGTTACATCCCACCAATTGATGGGCTTCGTACTCTTGCCGTTTCTGCGGTCCTGCTTTACCACTTAGGGGTTAAGTGGATTCCCGGTGGCTTTCTCGGTGTTGATCTATTTTTTGTAATTTCTGGTTATGTAATTACTAGATTAATTCTTGATTCGATCGAAGGCATTAACGGCCTTGATCTGCGCGAGTTTTATTGGGCCCGTGTGCGACGACTTTTCCCCGGACTTCTTGCTGTTGTAGTAGTTAGCATTTTAATCTCAGCAATTTTTGCACCAGATGCGATTCGTAGGTTGCTCTTGGATGCACCTTACGTTTTAACTGGAACAAATAACTGGCACTTAGTTGCGTTGCATCAAGATTACTTTGCGGCGAATGGTCGCCCACCACTTCTTCAACACACTTGGTCACTT
This sequence comes from Candidatus Nanopelagicaceae bacterium, assembly GCA_036745395.1. Lineage (GTDB taxonomy): Bacteria > Actinomycetota > Actinomycetes > Nanopelagicales > Nanopelagicaceae > AAA044-D11. Next base: position 1,056 of record DAIOGD010000026.1, read on the forward strand.
GCAGTTGAAGCCCAGTTCTACGCTATCTGGCCATTCATTCTTTACTTCATCTGGCGCCAATATGGTCGAAAGAATGTAGCCCGTGCCGCTCTTGCTATTGCTCTTTCATCTGGCATCGCGCTCTTCTTGTTCTCACTTCGCGTTGATAACAATTCATCATCAAAAGTCAGCCATATTTACTTCGGTACCGATACCCACAGCCTTGGCTTATTTCTCGGATCTGCTCTTGCTGTTAGCTGGATACCTCGTAATCTGACGGCAAATATCAGTCAAAGAGCACAAGATTTTATTGACGGCATCGGACTATTTGGCATGTTCGGTTTGCTCTGCACATTTCTCTTTATTAATGAGAGCAACGCGACGCTTTATCGATTGGCATTTCCCCTAGCAGGAATATTTGGCTGTGCAACAATAATTTCTTTGGTTCACCCAGCATCTCGGTTTGCACCAATTCTTAGCAGCAAGCCATTGCTCTGGATCGGCGAACGTTCATATGGAATCTACTTATGGCACTGGGTAATTTTTCAAATTACTCGTCCATCCATTGATTTAGCAGCTGCTTCGGCTACCGCGCTAAACGTTGCAAGAATTCTTTTGGTTCTAGCTTGTGCCGATATTTCACTTCGCTACTTAGAGATTCCGATTCGCCGGAAAGTGTTTCAGAACTGGATTCGCGGCATTAAATATCGAACAAAGCGAACCCAAAAGCGCCAACGAATATTTCTTGGTTCCGTTATTGCTCTTATTTCTACTTTAACAATTACTTCGGCAAGCGCCGCGTGGTATCGAAACGATCACCAAGTGAAAATCCTTAAGAAGGATATTTCTCTCTCAGAAACCACTATCTCTCCAAGTAATGACGGAATTTGGTTAACCGGTGATTCGATCATCCTTGGAGTAAAGACTCGTCTTGCCGCCAAAATGAACTTGGCACTTGTTAATGCGCGAGTTGGTCGACAGATTGGTGAATTGATCGATGTCGTAAAGGCAGATCAACCTCAAGTCCCCCATTCCACGGTGGTTTTGGATGTTGGAAATAACAACGCCTTGGTGAAATCAGATTTAATAACTTTGATGGAACTGATTAAGCATCAACCAAAAATTGTCTTGGTAAATACCGCTGTACCACGGCCTTGGCGTGAAGAAAACGATCGATTGATTAACGAAGTTATCGCTAGCTATCCGCAAGTTAAATTAATTGACTGGAACTCAATTTCTGATAATCATCCAGAGTTTTTTGCACCTGACGGTGTCCACTTAAACGAAAATGGCAACAACGTTTACGCTGCTGCCATTCTCGAAGCTTTAGGAATGAATTAGTGAAATTGTCCTGGCAAGCCAAATGTTGGCTTGTTTAAAACAGTATTTCCGACGATTGTTTGTCCATCTGAATAAACAGCTGAAACTCGGAATGAAGACCATCCGGTTGCATCAGACTTTGTAACATCGATTGAAAGTTGTGAAGCAGGAAGAGTTGAGATCAACTTCCAAGCGCCACCATTTGCACTGATTTCAACGTTGTAGTTTGCAACTCCAGTTGAACCAGCAGGTGCCTTCCAAGAAATGGTTGCACCGTTTGAAGTGAGATGAGAGTTAACACTTTCAGGTCCACCGTGTCCAGCTGTTGCGGCTGAAGGAGCTGTCGCTATTGCGCTCTTCGACGAAGATGTTGAAGAAGAAGCAGAAGCTGCTGGTGCAGCTGATTGCGATGCCATTGGAGTTGATGAAGCTGGTGCGCTTGATGCAACCGGAGTTGATGATGCAGCAGGGGCAGCACTCTTTGTACTAGAAGAGTTACGTGCAACAACCACTAGAGCCAAAACAACGATTCCTGCAATTACTGCGATTACAACTCTAGAAGAAGACTTTGAATTTGATGCATCTTTCGCATTTCCAACAAGTGCGGCATCCCTATTTACTTTGCCTGAAGAGGTGACTGGACTAGCTGAAGTTGTTGGTGTTGAAATGGATGAGCGAGAATAAGAAGTTGGTACTGGTGGAATAACGATTGATGCAGAAGCAGAAGATGCCTTAGCGGAACGGCGCTTTGTCGCCTTCTTTGCAGATTTGCGAACGGCCTTCTTGACTGACTTCTTTGCGCTCTTCTTAACTACGCGCTTTGCAACCTTCTTGGCAGATGATTTCTTAGCTGCGCTCTTCTTTGCAGTCTTCTTAACTGAAGATTTTTTTGCAGTCTTCTTAACGGCCTTCTTTGCGCTCTTCTTAACTGCCACGTTTTCTCCTTTGATGACTAACTATTTATTTAATTTACGTTCTTGCTTAACTTGCTACGTTCAGGCTCCTGCTTCAAGCTTGAACCAGGGTTTAAGAATAGCGCAGGAAAGTAAAGAGGTCAGCGCCCACTCGGCTTCTGTGTTGAAGGTTAATTTGCGGTCAGATAAGCGAGGAGATTTGAGGTGCAATCTTGCGCATCGCCTGGCCGCGGTGGCTTATTTCGTCCTTTGCCCCCGGTCCAAATTCACCCATTGTTAACTCATAACCCGTAGGTATAAAAATCGGGTCATAACCAAAGCCGGCGCTCCCCCGCGGCTCGAAAGTGATCTGTCCAGTTAATTTTCCACTTTCAATTACTTCAACTCTTTCATTTTGATGCCCCTTTGGAAAAACTAAAGTGACAACACAAGTGAAGTAGGCGCTGCGCTTTTCAATCGGCACACCTGCTAATTGTTGCAAAACCTTTGTATTATTTGCCGCATCATCACCATGCTTACCGGCCCACCTGGCCGAAAAGATTCCTGGGTCGCCATTTAAAAAATCAACGCATAATCCGCTGTCATCAGCAATCGCGGGAAGATTTGTATATTCACTAACGGCGCGCGATTTCAAAAGGGAGTTCTCCACAAACGATGTGCCAGTCTCTTCAACATCTGGCATCTTCGGAAAATCAGCTAAGCCAAGTACTTTTATTGGCTCGGCATTTGCTTGATCCACAACGGCGCCAAGAAGTCTTTCAAACTCCGCTACTTTGCCAAGATTTCGCGTAGCTAAGACGATTTGATTCATTCGCTAAATAAAGTCTAATTCGATTTATTTTGCCGGGCTCGAAAGGGCCGCGATCTGCAATTTATTTAGCTCGGAACAACCCTTGGTCCCTAAATCAAGAAGTGAGTTCAAGAGATTGCGATCAAATGGCTTTCCCTCAGCAGTTCCCTGAACTTCCACGAAGTTTCCATCAGCCGTGCAGACGATATTCATATCGGTATCGGCCGTTACATCCTCTTCATAGCAGAGATCCAGTTTTGGAACCCCACCGATAATTCCAACGCTAATCGCTGACACACCTTGGATTATTGGTTGCTTACTTGGATTTATATGTCCGGCGCTCTTTGCCCAATTAATTGCATCGACGAGTGCAACATATGCACCGGTAATCGAAGCAGTTCTTGTTCCTCCATCGGCTTGAAGAACATCGCAGTCAATAACAATCGTGTTCTCGCCTAGTGCATCCATATCAACAATCGCGCGTAGTGAACGACCAACTAATCTTGAAATTTCTTGAGTACGTCCACCAAGTTTTCCTTTTACACTTTCGCGATCAGATCTGGAATGTGTCGCACGTGGCAACATTGCATATTCCGAAGTCACCCACCCCTTACCTTTACCAGTTAACCAACGAGGGACACCTGGAGTAAATGATGCAACGCAAAGTACGCGGGTATTTCCAAATTCAACAAGAACTGAACCTTCGGCATTATTTAACCAATTACGAGTGAACTTAACTTCGCGAAGTGAATCATCCGCGCGGCCGCCAATTCTTTCAGTGCTCATCTACTTTTACCGTTCTCTCTATATTGTTTCTTTGGTTTATTGTTTTAGTTTGATACTTTGGTTTTTACTCGGGTTAAATTTAATTAAATAGTTTTCTCAACCTTGACGACTTCTGGGCCAAGGAATCTGCGGGCCAGGCTGGCAAACAATTCACTATCTCCAGTTGAAACAAATTTGTAAGTTGGGTTTCCTTTTTGGTTAAGTAAATTATTTTCAATCAAGACGCGATAGAGATCTTTTGCGGTTTCTTCCGCGCTTGAAACCAAGGTGACATCATTTCCCATTACGTAGGAGATAACGCCGGTTAAAAGTGGATAGTGGGTGCAACCCAAAACCAAGGTGTCGATCTTCTGATCAATAAGTGGTTGCAAATATTCTTTTGTGATCCTCGTGATTTCGGGGCCTGATGTTTCGCCACGTTCAACAAATTCAGTTAACCGGGGGCAAGCAACTGAAGTAATTTCTAATTGTGGCGCGGCAGCAAAAGCATCTAAGTAAGAACCAGAATCTATTGTTGCGGTCGTACCGATAACGCCAACCTTTCCAGTGCGCGTTGCTGAAACTGCTCTCCGTGCCGCTGGTTGGATAACTTCGACTACGGGGATTTCATATCTTTCGCGGGCATCTCTAAGCATTGCCGAACTTGCGGTGTTGCAAGCAATAACGATTGCTTTGCATCCAGCTTTAACAAGTTGATCCAAAATTTCTAAAGAGAAGGTGCGAACTTCTGCCAATGGACGTGGGCCATATGGGCCTCTCGCGCTATCCCCCACATAAAGAATGGACTCATTTGGAAGTTGATCAATGATCGCTCTGGCAACGGTTAATCCGCCAACACCTGAATCGAAAATCCCGATTGGTGACTCTGCGGTTATTCCTACGTTGCTCACGCGACAATTCTAGTCGCCAAATAACCCAGTTTGCCCGCTCTAAAAGTGCTTGGTTAGGAAGTAATTTTGTTGAGTAAGTTCTCTTGCAGCCAACCAAGCCAGAAATAAACGGCATAAACAGATTTTTGCGGATCGGTCTCTGGCAGCAACTCAAATTTTTCAAAACTATTTTCATCAATTTCGAGCCGTACCGAAAGCGCAATTCTTAAATCATTTAGCGCCGTTAACCAAATATCTCCATCAAGATTTTCGATAGTGCCGCCGTGGTTTTCATCGACCAAGATTGTCAACTCTTCGCGGATAAGTCGAAGATTGCGTTGCTTGCTACTTCTAAGTGCTGGCTCGGTGTAGCGGCGAAAGTCTGAAGCTGCCTCTGGATCTGCATATGCATTTGGGAGCAAACGAAGCAGAACTGGATCATCGGGAGTAAGAATTTCTGAAGGCATAGTTAAAAGTTGGGCAAGCGGATCAGAACTATCGTAGTGATGGAAAAAATCACCTTCGCCAAGAAGTTCTAGAAGTTGTTCGGCTAAATTAATAAGTATGTGTGCTTCATCAAGGGTTAGCTCGAGTGAGAATCCATCCCCTACGCGCTCGAAATTAGACATTCAATTAAATCTTGTCATCGCGCGAGAGGGTTGCCCATAAACCATGTTCATGTAGCCGTTGTACATCCCGCTCCATCTCTTCACGAGATCCTGATGTAACAACCGCGCGGCCTTCCACATGTACTTGCATCATTAATTCATGCGCACGTTCTTTTGAAAATCCAAATAACTTTATAAATACATGGGTTACATATCCCATCAGATTAACCGGATCATCCCAAACGATAGTTACCCAGGGACGTTCTAAAAGCTGATCGATGCTGACATCGGCTTTTGAAAGAGTATCGGTTGAAGTTGCCATCAGGACTACCGTACTAAAACACTAAAGGAATCGGTAGTAGTTGCGACGAAACTTGGATCGGCTGGAGTGCTTATTTGTAATTTAATAATTCCAGAAACCGATGGGCGCAATTTAAAGCTAAAACTTCCATCAGATGCGGTTACGGTATCGCTTGCCGGATCGGCCACTCCGTTTACTAACAACGAAACTGGAACTGACCCGACCTTTGGTTGAATTTGGCCGGTTATTAAATATGAAGCTCCTGCTTTCATTGAAACTGGACTTCGCCAAGAAATTAGGCGATTTACATTTAGCGATGCGGTGCTCGAAAGGCCAGCTAATCGTTCCCAAGAAGCATCACTGCTAACTCGCAATTGCGAATTTGAACCGAGGATCAATTTTGCACTTATCGACCCGTCTAGCGCAGTAATGCCGGAGTAAACCTGGTGCCAATCCCCTACTTGATTCTTGGCTTCAATTCGCGCAGGAATTCCAGTTAGCGCTCTACCATCTGGCAATTTGAGAGTTCCAGTAATCCGAACGCCGGTACCCAAGCTAACGGTTGTTAAATCAGTAGCAATACTTGCAACAACAGCATCCGGCGCAATTGTCTTTGCTAAATCACGAATCGCACTTGTCGCTAATGGATCTTCCATTCCTAAAGTCCATTGCGCTAATCCGCCCAATCGATACTTCGCAACAAGGGCAGCACGGTCGGCAAAAGCCTTTGGATCCTGATACCAAACGGTTCTGGTTGCAGTGCAAGTTGTTGCCAATCCAGCGGAAGTATTTCCATTGTAAGTTTTTTGGTAAGTGAAGTTACTTTCACTGTAAATACTATTAAAAGTTGGAGTTGCGCCATAACTCGAAGCAAGATTTGCTGCATCGCGCATTACAAATGTTGCAGCTTTTGCACTTGTCTTAATTACCGACGCAACATCGGCCGGACAAATTCCATCAACCTTTGTCACCCAATCGCGGCCATATCCAGCAATACCTACAAACACCTTTGATGCGGGCATTGAAGCTATCGCCCACTTAATTGCATCTTCGGTCCAGTTGATTGGTCCTATTGGTCCCGGCGTAGTTGTTGAGTAGTCATAACTCATAATTCGAAGGCGATCAATTAGCGGGCCAATATGCGGCCAGTCATAAACGTAATAACCTTTTTTGCCGGAAGCAGGATCAAAAGCAACTGGTGTTGTTACTGACAATAATTTTCCTTGTAAGTGAAGCGCGGCTGACAAGTCGGTTATAAATTTAACCCAATTAACGGCAGTGGTTGGCCAGGTTGTGTTTCCATCGACGAAAGCAAAGTTTTCAAAATCTAAATCAATTCCATTGTAGACATCGACTCCAACGTTTGATTTTGTAGTAGCTAAATTGACCAGCGCCCTGACTAAATTTGCCCGCGAAGAATCCTTCGCGATCAATCCAGCTAATACTCCTTTATTAGTGCCATCGGTAATCGTTGGAAGAATTGTGAAATTCATACTTTGCAAAGTTGCGATCGGAACCGAAATTGGAACCGATGGGTTTGCCGGGGTATACAAATCGGTGATCGTGTTCTCGTTGGTGACGGTGTACCAAAACGGTGATACATCTCTTATTAGATCGGAATTCTGGACTGCAGACGGCAGCGCGGTCTTCATTCCGTAATATGGAAGCCAACCAGTCAAAATCTTTCTGGGTGGGTTATCGGCTCGGGCAACATTGGCGGTTAAAGAAAATAAATTAAATAAAGTTGTAAGTAAAAGCGCGACAATCGTTAATGAAGCTAACCTCGCGCGCTTGCCGCGATTATTCCTTTTTAAGACCGTCATAAATCTTTTTACACATGGGGCAGATTGGAAACTTCTCGGGGTCGCGACTTGGGACCCATTTCTTGCCGCAGAGAGCTCGGACTGGTTTGCCAGTTACCGCCGATTCAACAATCTTCTCTTTGCGAACATAGTGGGCAAATCTTTCGTGATCGCCATCTTCGTGCGATAAATGGGTTTCTTCCTCTGTGATCACATCAGAAAACGCATCTGTTTTGCGCGTAAAGATTCCCATGAAGAGGATTCTACCGATCGGGGGTTAGATAACTCTGAATTAGCATATTATTTGCAGATGAAAGATCTGCTTCGCACCGAACATCTCTCTCGTACAGATGTCGAAATGCTCTTGGATACCGCTGGTAGTTTTGCAAGCAATCCACTTCGCGCGAATACCGCGCTAGCAAATCAAAGCGTTGCGATCTACATGACCAAATCTTCTACTCGCACACGTATTGCCTCTGAAACCGCCGCTGCGCATCTCGGTGCTCATCCAATATTTTTACGATCTGAAGATTTACAAATAGGTCGCGGTGAAACAATTGCCGACACTGCAAGAATTATCAGCAACTTTGCCAGCGCCCTCATCGTGCGAACATTTGCCCAAGCAGATGTAGATGAATTAGGTAAGTGGTCATCTATCCCGGTTATAAATGGTTTGACCGATACCGATCACCCAACACAATTACTTGCTGACTGGATGACTATTCGCGAAGTATTTGGCAAAGATGTTTCTGGTCGAAAGTTTTCTTATATTGGCGATGGTAACAACATGTCACACGCCTGGCTAATTATGGGTGCCATCATGGGTGCGCATGTTGTTGTTGCAACACCCGAAGGTAAATGGGCACCAGATAAAGATGCTGTTGCAACTGCGCAAAAAATTGCTCAAACAAGTGGCGCAAAAATTGAAGTCTTAACCGATCCTGAAGCTGCAGCCAAAGATGCATCAGTTCTTTATGCCGATGTTTGGATGTCGATGGGCGATCCAGAGGAAGTTAGATCGGAAAAATTACAAGCCTTGGCACCTTATGCAATTACCCAAAATTTAATGGACCTAACTGTTAACGATTCAATCTTCATGCACTGTCTACCAGCGCATCGTGGCGAAGAAGTTAGCGCCGAAGTATTGGACGGTCCAAAATCGGTGATCTGGCGTGAAGCCTTCCATCGCCGCACAACGATTCAGGCAATCTTGTATCACTTAACTCGCGGTGAACTCCAAGGAAATATCTAAGAATTTAGAAATAAGTTCGCTAAATAGATAGGCAGCACCAGGCAAACGCACTAACCTGATGAAATGCGAATTGCCGTTGCCAAGGAGATCCGGGCAGGTGAGGCGAGAGTTGCCCTCGTGCCGGACATCATTTCCAAATTAACTAAAGCTGGTTTAGAAGTTGTTATTGAATCCGGCGCTGGAGTTAAATCTGGATTTACCGATGATCAATACACCGCCGCAGGTGCCAGTGTTAAAAGCGGAAATGTAATTTCAGATGCAGATGTAGTCGCATCGGTTACCGCCCTTACGCCCGAGCAATTTAAGAGCCTCAAAAAAGGTGCGCTAACGATTTCCTTTCTATCTCCAACAACGCAAGTTGATTCGATCGAAGCCGCAGCTGCAAATGGCGTAACCGCACTATCCCTGGAATTAGTTCCTCGGATCTCAAGAGCGCAATCAATGGATGCGCTAACTTCCCAAGCACTTTGTGCTGGTTATCGCGCTTCGCTGGTTGCTGCTGAACTTTCGCCACGTTTCTTCCCACTACTTATGACCGCTGCCGGCACTGTTACCCCAGCTCAAGTTGTAGTACTTGGCGCCGGCGTAGCTGGATTACAAGCAATTGCGACTGCAAAACGTTTGGGTGCGGTTGTCAGTGCTTACGATGTTCGTCCCTCATCCGCCGATGAAGTTAAATCAATGGGTGCAAAATTTATTACTCTCGAACTTGAAGCCCTGGAAGGAAGCGGTGGTTACGCCCGCGAGATGACCGAAGAACGTGCGGCTAAACAACGCGAACTACTTACTCCTTATTTAACTGCCGCAGATGTTGTTATTACAACTGCTGCAGTGCCAGGACGACCAGCACCAAGATTGATCACTGGTGAAATGCTCTCTGCAATGCGCTCTGGATCGGTGATCGTTGATCTTGCTTCTGAAACCGGCGGCAACGTTGAAGGTTCAAAGCCTGGTGAAACTATCGTTACTTCAAATGGCGTAGTGATGTGGGGCGGCAAAGATGTTCCGTCACAACTCCCATTCCACGCTTCGATGCTGTTCTCCAGAAACGTGGTAAATCTCCTTTTACTTATGACCAAGAGCGTTGATGGAAAGCCAACCGGTGAAGTAATTCCAGATTTCAGCGATGAAATTATCGATGCTGCAACTCTTACATTTAATGGATCTCGTCGCACACCGGAGGGTAAGAAATGACATCAATGGCAATCTTGACCATCTTCCTACTCTCAATCTTCGTAGGATTTGAAGTTGTCTCAAAAGTTTCAACTACCTTGCACACTCCCCTGATGTCGGGCGCAAATGCAATCCATGGAATTATTTTGGTTGGCGCAATATTGGTAGCAGATAAAGCAACCAGC
>DAIOGD010000027.1:0-10920 GCA_036745395.1 Candidatus Nanopelagicaceae bacterium
GCGAACGCCCACTACAAGCCGTTGCTGAAGGTTCTGGAAAGTGCGTTGAGGAATTCGAAGCCCTTGAAAAGGTTTTGATTTCTGAACCTCGTCGCTAAAAAAGTATTAAAGGAGAATCCAAGTGGCTGCTGGCGGTAATAATCGTTCCAGACTGCTGCTTGTGATTCTTTTAGTTACTTCGCTATTCCTAATTACTTTAGATTTAAGAGGCGTAAGTCTTACTAAGGGCTCAAGAAATGCAACACAATCCGTCTTGGCCCCAATCCAGCGTGGCTTCTCCGATTTCTTCTCGCCCGTTGGAAATTTCTTTAGCGATATTAAGAATTTTGGAAAGACCAAGTCCGAAGTAAAAGATTTGAAAGCCGAAAATGCCAAGTTAAAGACCCAATTGGTGATCAACGCAGATATCCAAGGACAATTAGCTAAATTAAAAGGCGTTTTAAATCTTGCTGGTCGTGGCGGATTTAAAGTTGTGGCAGCCCGAGTAATCGGGCGAGGAAGTGCCTCAACTTTTAGCCAGACGATCACGATCGATGCTGGATCCTCAGATGGTGTTTCAAAAGATATGACCGTAATGAGTGATGTCGGCTTGGTTGGAGTAGTTAAAGCAGTATCAAGTTCGTCTGCGATTGTTCTATTAATGAGTGATCCAACATTTCGAATTGGGGTTCGAATCGCTGGTTCGCAAAGTGTTGGAGTTCTCCAAGGTGAAGGTTCAAGTCACTACAACTTACAACTCTTGGATGCCGCTGGCACCATCAATCATCACGATGTAATTCTTTCGCTAGGAAGCGATAACAACCATCCATTTGTACCTGGAATTCCAATTGGCTATGTTTCAAGTGTTGACCATAAGAATGCCTCGCTTACTCAAACTGCCACCGTCACCGGTTACTCTGATTTAAATGGTCTTGGAGTTGTCTCGGTTATTTTGCAGGCACCTGCCGGAGATCCAAAAGATTCGCTAGTTCCAAAGCCAACCCCAACTGCGACAATTTATGTAACCTCTAGTGCAAAACCAGATACTGCAACCGTTAATTCAACTTTGAAACCTTCACCACTACCAACAAGTACTTTAAAAAAGGCGACTAAGTGAGTTGGAGTAGGGCAGGAATTAGTGCGCTATTTCTTTTATTTATTTTCGTCCTACAAGAAGCGGCCATCTCAAAAGTTAACCTTCCGATTGGTGGGTTCTCTCTTTACCTCGCAGTCCTCTTAGGGCTTATGGCTTTAGAAGATCGTTCGGGCGCAATCGTTCTTGGCTTTATCGGTGGACTTATATTGGACCTGTCACCATCGGTTGAATCACCAGTTGGTAAGTGGGCCTTTGTTCTAACGATAATTGGCTATATCTTTTCAACCAACCGCGAGAGCATTGGTGACTTCACCCAGCGCCCGGTCGCATTTGTATTTTTTACTGCTCTTGGTTCAGTTTTAACCCTTCTTGCCTTCTTGTTTATCGGTTTGTTGCTTGGTGAAAACAATGGCTCGGTCTGGCACAACTTTGCAACGGTATTTGGAAATGGCATTTGGACTTTGATTTTCTCACCAATCTTGCTGCCTCTTTTAGTTAAGTGGCGCGCGCTTACTTTGACTTCACGAGAGCGCCAATGAGCACTAAATCTCGATTAAATATTGTCATTGTTCAAGTGCTCGTGCTTTCACTTATGTTGGCGCTGGCTGGAAGGCTTTTCTACTTACAGATTGGTGCAGGTTCAAAGTACCAAAGCGCGGCACTTAGTATTCAAAGTCGCGATGTAATAACTCCCGCAGTCAGAGGCGCGATTGTTGATAGCTCCGGAATACCGCTGGTCATGGATCGCCCTGGTTTAGTTATTACCGTTGATCGAAGCGTTATCGACAAGTTGCCTGATACCGGAACTGCGGTTCTTGCAAAGGTCGCGTCACTAATTGGGCAGAAACCTGAAGATCTTTATATCGCGACCAGGCTTTGCGGTGAATTGCCCATAGGCCAGCGAACCGGGTGTTGGAAAGGAACGAGATTCCAACCAATTCCAGTAACGCGAACTGCAACCCAAGCACAGGCACTTAAAGTTTTAGAAAATTCCGATTCCTATCCAGGAGTGGACGCGCAATCAGTTCCAGTTCGTAGCTACCCATCAATGGCAGGAGAAAATGGGGCACACGTTCTTGGCTATGTTGGCTCGGTAACCGAAAGCGATCTCCTAAACCCTGATACTCATTTCTTCCGTGACGAAGTAATCGGCAAATCTGGTCTTGAGTACCAATACGATAAGTATTTACGGGGTATTCCAGGGATTAAAACTGTAATTGTTGACCGCAAAGAAGCAGTCACCCAACAATCGCAAAAAACCTCACCGATCTCGGGCGACAATTTAGTTACAAACCTTGATGCAAGACTTCAAGCTGCTACCGAAAAAGCTTTGGCAACATCAGTCCGCCGCGCAAAGTCCCAGGGTTATCACGCCGATGGTGGCGCCGCCATTGTGATGGATGTACATACCGGAAAAGTTTTGGCACTTGCTTCCTACCCAACATACGATCCAAATATTTGGCAAACCGGGTTGACTCAAGCACAAGCTAAAGATTTATTTAGCGAGAGCGCCGGTGTTCCTGCGTTAATTCGTCCAGTGCAAGGAATGTATGCCCCTGCTTCGACCTTCAAATCAATTTCTGTTGTTGCTGCGGCCGCTGCCGGCTATGACTTAATTAATGGCCGCTACGACTGCCCAGCATCACTAAAAATTGGAAACCGAGAATTTAAGAATGCGGATTCAAATCCGATGGGCCGAATTAATATGCAAACTGCGATTGCGGTTTCCTGCGACACGGTTTGGTATCAAATCGCTTACGACCAATGGGTAAAGGATGGCGGACTAACACCGCATTCTGGTTTGAATGATTACTTCTTCAATGCTGCCAGAGGTTTTGGAATTGGCCACTTAACGGGTATTGATCTTCCGGATGAAGCTTCTGGTCGCTTGCCAGATCGTGGCTGGAAACAACGTTACTACGATCAAAACAAGAATTTTTTCTGTGATTATCAAAACCGGGCTGCCAAGAAAGATTTAACTCCCTACTTGATCGCAATAGCAAAGGAAAATTGCGTTGATGGCTACGTGCTACGTGCTGGCGATGCGGTTAACTTCTCAATCGGTCAAGGTGATACTTTGATAACTCCAATTCAAATGGCTCAAATTTATTCAGCGATCGCAAATGGTGGAACTTTATATAAACCAGAAATCGCCCGCGCTATCTTGAAACCAGATGGCACGGTTGTTAAAGAATTTAAACCCGAAGTAACGGGTCATGCACCACTAACCCCTGCAGTAACGGCCTTCTTGCATAACGCTCTTCGATCTGTTGCGACTTCTGGAACGGGTGCGCCAGTATTTGCAGGTTTCCCAGTGCATGTAGCGGGTAAGACCGGAACTGGTCAGGACCTTGGTCGAAATGCGAATGGCTCAGCAAAGGATGACACCGCTTGGTTTGCTTCGTTCGCACCAGTTGAAAACCCTCAATACGCAGTTGTCGTAATGGTTAGCCAAGGTGGCTTTGGAGCATCGGCCGCCGCCCCAGGCGTTAAAGATATTTACTCCGCATTGTTTGGTGTGACTGGCGGCGGGATTGATCAGACCAAAGCAATTTTCCCAAACGGCATTCCCGATAAATTGCCAAAGGTCGATCCAAAGAACGCTAAATTGGTGACCAAATGAGAGTCGGTCGCCCGCACGTTTTAGATAAACGTCGCAGTAAGTTTCGCGAAAACTTGAGCGGCTATGACCGCACTCTCACATTTACTGTTGCTGCCTTAAGTCTCTTTGGAACAATTCTGGTTTGGGCCGCAACTCGTAGTTGGTTCGCTTCACAACATCTAGATCCACAATATTATTTAAAGCGCCACATCATTAACCTTGGAATTGGCGCCGCCCTTGCATACGGCACAACACTAATTGACTATCGATTACTTCGTGCCTACACACCAGTTGTGTGGGGACTAGGAGTTCTTGGATTAGTTGCAGTTTTGATTCCAGGAATCGGAAGCACAATTAATGGAGCTCGCGCCTGGATCTCGTTCCCCGGCGGGTTCCAAATCCAACCCGCAGAATTAGCCAAGATCGCGATCATCGTTGGAATCTCAATGATCCTCTCTGAACATTTGGATTCAAATCGAAACCCCACGGATTCAGATGTCGTAAAGGCACTTGGAATTGCCGCCGTTCCAATTCTCTTGATCATGCTCCAGCCAGATTTAGGAACTGTCGTAATCATTAGCGCCGCAATCGTTGCAATGATTGGAACTTCGGGTGCGCCAACTCGTTGGGTGATTGGACTTCTACTCGTTGCACTCATTGGTGGATTTGTAGCTGTTAAATCTGGTGTTGTCAGCCAATACCAAGTGAAGCGGTTGCAATCCTTTGTTGACCCCACGGCCGACCCACAAGTTAGTGGCTACCAACTCCGACAATCGAGAATCACGATTGGATCTGGCGGTTTCTTTGGTAAAGGTTTATTTAATGGCCCGCAAACAAATGGTCGCTTTGTTCCAGAACAACAAACCGACTTTATCTTCACGGTTGCCGGGGAGGAGACCGGATTTCTTGGGTGCGGTTTCATTTTGATCTGCTTTGGACTCTTCTTTTATCGGGCCTTTGCGATTGCAAAACGAACCAATGATTTATTTGGCCGACTGGTGTGCGTTGGAATCATTGCTTGGTTTGCCTTTCAAACTTTTGAAAATATCGGCATGACCATGGGATTGGTTCCGATGACCGGTGTACCTTTGCCATTTGTTTCCTACGGTGGTTCAAGTATGTTCGCGAACCTGATTGCATTTGGCTTGCTTCAAAATGTGCATTTACGCACCAGATAGATGCTAAACCAGGCCGATTTACGCATAAGTTGGTCTTTACCCAAGATCTAGGCAATACTTATCCCAGCGTTCAGCGCGCCGCCTATCTCATCTCAGGTGCCTTTCGAGAGTAAATCCGAAGGTTAAGAGCAAAGAAGATAAGTCGCAGTCGCCGCGGATGCGAGAGCTTTCAAAAGGAAGTTTTTAAATTTAGTTTTAGATGAGGATTTAACTATGGCTATAGAGCCTAAAGGTGCCCGTAAGCGGGTGCGCGGAAAAAGTAAAAAAGAAGAAGCGGCTACAACAAGCGAAAGCGTTGAAGCAACTTCCGTAGAAGCTAGTGATGCTAGCGAACCAACCGAAAAGAAGAAGAGCACCAAAAAGGTTGCATCTATTCCGGTTCCAATGTTCCAGGCTGCTCCTGATGAAGTTGCGCCTAAGAAGGCTAAAGCTGTCGCTGCTGAAGTTTCAGAGAGCGAAGAGACCGAAGAACAAAGTGCTGAACGCCGTCGTCGTCGCCGTGGCGGACGTGGCCGTCGTCGTGGTGGCCGCGATCAAGATGATTCAGTTAATGAAAACATTGATACCGATTCAGATGAAGATTCTGATGCCGGTGCCCTTGAGGATTCAGAAGTAAATGAAGATGGAACTGTTACTCCACGCCGCCGTCGTCGCCGTCGCGCACGTGGTGAAGGCGTAACTCCAGGTGAAGTAATTGATGAAGATGGTGTCGTAACTGTTGTAAAAGTTCGCGAACCTCGTCCACCAAGAGAGCAACGCGCACGTGATTCTCGCGATGATCGTCCATCACGCAACGACCGCAATCGCAATCGTCGCAACGACCGTCGTAATGATCGCGAACCTCGCGAATTTGTCCGTCGCAGAGGAACCGTCATCACCGAATCAGAATTCTTGGCACGTCGCGAAAATGTTGACCGCCAGATGTTGGTTCGCCAAACTGGTGATCGAACTCAGATTTCAGTACTCGAAGATAAAATTATGGTCGAGCACTATGTAAATAGAAATAGCAACATTTCTTATGTTGGAAACGTTTACTTAGGTAAGGTACAAAATGTCCTACCATCGATGGAAGCCGCATTCGTTGATATTGGTAAGGGACGTAACGCCGTTCTCTATGCCGGTGAAGTTAACTGGGATACCGCTGGCTTAGCCGATGGTCAACCACGAAAGATCGAACATGTTCTTAAGACTGGTCAATCAGTTCTTGTACAAGTTACAAAAGATCCGATTGGTCAAAAGGGTGCCCGTCTTACAAGCCAGATCTCACTACCTGGACGTTATTTAGTTTATGTTCCAAGTGGTGAAATGAGTGGCATTAGCCGACGATTGCCAGAACAAGAACGTAATCGCTTAAAGACAATTTTGAAGAACCTGATTCCAGAAGATGCGGGCGTAATTATTCGTACCGCCTCCGAAGGGGCTTCTGAAGAAGAGCTCGAGCGCGATGTAATTCGCCTGAAGGCACAATGGGAAGATATTCAACAGAAGGCCGAATCATCGGAAACTTCTGCTCCTTCTCTTCTCTATTCTGAACCAGATCTGACCGTTCGAGTAATCCGCGATATTTTCAATGAAGATTTCAAGAAGATGATTGTTCAAGGCGATCAGGCTTGGGAAGATATAAATAATTACTTGGGACACATCGCCCCAGAACTGACGACCAAGATTGAAAAGTGGACTGGTACTCGTGATCTCTTCGTTGAGAATCGAATTGAAGAGCAACTAGCTAAGGCTTTTGATCGCAAGGTTTACCTACCTTCTGGTGGCTCACTTGTTATTGACCGAACCGAAGCGATGATTGTTATTGACGTGAATACCGGAAAGTTTATTGGTAAGGGCGGAAATCTTGAAGAGACTGTAACCAAGAACAACTTGGAAGCGGCTGAAGAAATAGCCCGCCAACTTCGCTTGCGCGATATGGGCGGAATCATCGTTATTGACTTCATTGATATGACTTTGGAATCAAACCGCGAATTAGTTCTTCGTCGCTTGGTTGAATGCCTTGGTCGAGATCGCACCAAGCATCAGGTTGCAGAAGTTACTTCACTCGGTCTGGTTCAAATGACTCGTAAGCGAGTTGGACAAGGCCTCATTGAAGCATTCTCGACAACCTGTGAAAGTTGTGGCGGACGTGGAATTCATATTCATAGTGAACCAGTAGAAAAGATTTCGCTTGAAAAGGATATGGAGAAGCGATTTGTTCCAACAAATTACGACGCGCAAGAAGGCGAAGAGCTCGAAGCCGCCCCAGCCGAAGAGGCTGAGGTTTCGGAGAAACCAGCTCCAAAGCGCCGTCGCCGTGCGGTAAGTACCGGGGTAATTACCCCAGTTTGACCCCGAGGCTGGGAAATCCGTATCCTTGACCTCTGCCCAAGTTCGGGCTTAAGAAGTTGGCTTGTTCAATGAAAGGTGTAACCGTGTACGCGATTGTTAAAGCAGGCGGCCGTCAAGAGAAGGTTGCCGTTGGCGACACAGTTGTTGTCGATCGTATCGACGCAAAGGTCGGTGCATCGGTTTCATTCCCAGCACTTCTAGTTGTTGAAGGCGCAACAGTTACCTCTGATCCAAAGGCGTTATCTGGCGTTAAGGTCACCGGCGAGATTGTTGAAGAGCAAAAGGGTCCAAAGATCGACATCCTTCGTTACAAGAACAAGACTGGCTATCGCCGTCGTTCAGGTTTCCGTTCCCAACTTACGCGCGTGAAGATCACCGCGATTACTAAGTAATTTAGAAATTACTCGAGACAATTTTTCAAGAGAAATAGGAAGAGGCGAATAACAAATGGCAAGTAAAAAGGGAGTCTCGTCTACCCGTAACGGTCGCGATTCAAATGCGCAGTACCTCGGAATTAAGCGTTATGCCGGACAGATCGTAAAGAGTGGCGAAATCCTTGTTCGCCAACGCGGAACTGTTTTTCACCCAGGAAAAAATGTAGGCATCGGTAAGGATGACACTCTATTTGCACTAGCTGCAGGTGAAGTCGCTTTCGGTCGCGCTCGCGGTCGCAAGGTTGTAAACATTGTTCCGGTGGCTGCACTAGTTAACGCGTAATCGCAGAATTATTGCTGCGGGTCCGCGAAATGCGGGCCCGCATTTTTTATTTAGAGTTTTAATTAAAGATTTAATAAAAGTTTTTAAAGTTTTAGGAAGGAGAGGAGAGATAAATGGCATCGTTCGTTGATCGTGTAACTCTCCATGCCTTTGCCGGTTCCGGCGGCGATGGATGCGTATCAATCCATCGTGAAAAATTCAAACCACTTGGTGGCCCAGATGGCGGCAATGGTGGTCGTGGTGGCGATGTAATTCTGATCGTCGATCCAGGAACAACAACGCTTTTAGATTTTCACCACTCACCACATCGCCGTGCAACAAATGGCTCGCTTGGCTATGGCGATTATTGCAACGGTAAAGAAGGTAAAGATTTGATCCTTCCAGTGCCAAATGGCACAGTCGTTAAAGACCAAGATGGAAAAGTTTTAGCCGACTTAGTAGGAAATGGAACTCGTTTCATTGCAGCACAAGGTGGAAAAGGTGGACTTGGAAATGCTGGGCTGGCATCGTCAAAGCGTCGCGCACCAGGCTTTGCACTTAAAGGCGAGCCAGGCGAAGAGCGCACACTCCATCTTGAATTAAAGAGTGTTGCAGATATCGGATTAATTGGTTTTCCATCAGCCGGAAAATCTTCGTTGGTTGCTTCAATCTCTGCGGCTAAACCAAAGATTGCTGACTATCCATTCACCACTCTGGCACCGAACTTAGGCGTTGTTCAGGCTGGCGATACCCGCTTCACCGTTGCGGATGTTCCAGGATTAATTCCCGGCGCTTCGGAAGGTAAAGGTTTGGGATTGGAATTCCTTCGTCACGTAGAACGTTGTGCTGCCTTAGTACATGTTCTTGACTGTGGAACTCTAGAAACGGACCGCGATCCAGTGAAGGATTTCGACATAATTGAAGAAGAGTTAAAACATTACGGCGGCCTATCTGAACGGCCACGCATCATCGCTCTGAATAAGGTCGATTTGCCAGATGGAAAAGCTATGGCAGATATGGTCCAACCAACTTTAGAAGCACGTGGTTATCAAGTCTTCCAAATTTCTGCGGCATCACATATCGGATTAACCGAATTGAATTATGCGATGGCAAAGATCATTCAAGTTCAGCGCAAGGCCGAAGCGGCACAAGAAAAGGCGCGAATTGTTTTGCGTCCAGCGCCAGTAAATGACAATGGATTCACTGTTACAGCAAACGAAGATGGTTCATTCACCGTACTTGGCGAGAAACCAATTCGTTGGGTTAAGCAGACTGATTTCGGTAATACCGAAGCAGTCGGATACCTAGCCGATCGCCTGGCAACTTTGGGCGTCGAAAAGGAATTGTTTAAGAAGGGCGCAAAGGCCAAGGATGAAGTTCGAATCGGTTCAGGCGAATCTGCAGTTATCTTTGATTGGGAACCAACCATTGAAGCCGGCGCAGAATTGTTGGCGGGACCACGTGGTGGCGATCTTCGTGTTGAATCGCCATGGGCTGGGCGTTATATCGACGACGATGTAGATGAGTTAAGCGATGATGAAATCGCAATGCAATGGGAATACAACGTGGCTGATCCAAAGAGTCCAAAGGTAGAAAGCGCAAATGAGTAAAGATTTACTTGCCAAGGCAAAACGAGTTGTTGTAAAAGTTGGATCCTCTTCCTTAACTGGAAGTGCTGGAACCGCCCTCGATTCAAGTGCTGTTTCAAAACTTGTTGATGTTGTTGCGCAATTGAAAGCTGCAAAGAAAGAGGTCGTAATTGTTACCTCGGCGGCTATCGCCGCTGGAATGGCGCCACTTGGTTTAACAACAAGACCAACAGACCTAGCTACCCAACAAGCAGCGGCTTCAGTCGGTCAGGGACTTCTAATTGCAACATACACGGAGCAATTTAGTAAGCATCAAATCGTTGCCTCTCAAGTATTACTAACTGGTGACGAAGTTGAAGATGCGAGTAAGCGTGAGAATGCGCAACGGACCCTCTTTAGACTTCTAGAACTTGGGGTTGTTCCAATTATTAATGAGAATGATTCAGTAGTGACCGAGGAAATTCGGATGGGTGATAACGATCGGTTAGCTGCCTTGGTTTCACAACTTATCTCTGCCGATCTACTTGTTTTAGTTTCTGATGTGGATGCGCTTTATGACGCTCCACCTTCGCAAGCGGGAGCTAAGCGCGTCCCAACCGTCTCATCACTCTCCGAACTTAGTAATTTCAAGATTGGTGGCGTTGGTGCCTCCGGAGTTGGAAGTGGGGGAATGGTTACCAAGATTCAGGCTGCGGAAATTGCAACAGAAAATGGCGCCACAATGTTGCTAACTAATTTAGCGAATTTGCACGACGCCTTATCCGGCGCCGATGTCGGAACGCTATTTCTTGCTAGAACTAATAGCTAACAAAACCTTCGCAACTTTTACATTCATATTTACATCACCAGAAGTTGGAATGTCGGAAGACTTCACAATTACAGTTCTTGTTGTTGGGTCGGTCCAAACAAATTGTCCATGCAGACCTAACATAGTTGAAATGTTTGGGTATGGATGCCATACCTGAGCGCCATAACCCCAACCATGATCCAAGGTCGTTGCGGGAGTTGTCATTCGCTTTAACCAAACTGAATCGATAATCTGATTGGCACCGGCTTGGCCACCGTTAATGATTGCAAGCCCAATGCGGGCGTAATCTCTGGCCGTTGCGTTGAAGCAGCAGAAGGTCTTTTCAATTCCACCAATATGGTCGACATTCCAAGTTGCGGCATATTGCGCGCCAACTGGTTGCCAAACATTCTTGCTGAAGTAATCCGAGACTGAGCCACCAGTTACTTTCTTGATTATCAACCCGAGTAGTTGCGTATCAACGCTCATATATTCAGATTTGCTTCCAGGTTCGAAAGCCATCTTTCGATTGTGCTTTATGAACCAATGCATATCTGTTGTGGCATACATCTGGGCGATACCAACGCCCCAACCGGAAGGTCCACTTGGGTAGTTATCGCTTACGCCAACACCAGCTTGCATATCTAGGAGCGATTGAA